>CALFUQ010000165.1 GCA_937929885.1 uncultured Saprospiraceae bacterium | reverse complement strand
ACAACAAAATATGGTCAGCACAAAAACTACTCGGGACTAATTGTAATCCATTCGATGCATGGCTGGTTAATAATGGCATCAAAACTCTATCGCTCAGAATGGACAGACACTGCGAGAATGCAAATAAGCTTGCGCAGTATCTAGAAGCTCACAGCGGAGTAAGCTCTGTTAATTATATAGGTCTACCTTCTCATCCTGATCATCAATTAGCAAAAAAGCAGATGAAAAATTTTGGCGGGATGTTAAGTTTTGAAGTTGGTAATTCGTTTGATGATGCAGTGGCTTTCATGAATAGAATTAAATTCTGCACTCTTGCCCCAACGCTGGGCAATGTGGATACGCTAATTGTGCATCCTGCTAGCATGTCTCATCGTGGCATAGCCAAAGAACTAAGAGAGGCAAATGGAATTACGGATATTCTGGTTAGAGTGTCAGTAGGGATTGAAGGTTATGAAGATATTGAAAGGGATGTTGCGCAGGCGTTGGGCTAAGGACTTGTACTCTACACCGTAACCTCTTTCGACCTCTCCTTTGAAAAGAGAGGAGACCTTGACACTAGGGCTGCAAGTAGAAATTGATTTGAATTTTCAGAAGATCTTTCTATAAGCTCAAGATGAAAAAAGTGAGAAATAATTAATCTCCTCTTTCTAAATTTACTGTCGATCTTAACCCTAATTCTACTGCATTCAAATTCTCAATTTTACCGTTGGCAACTTCGAAGGTTAGTATTGTTCTAAACTTATGGAATCCTACTACGCCGCACGCTCCTGGGTTCATGTGCAGGAGGCCGTTAGTTTTGTCAGGCATGACTTTCAGTATGTGAGAATGCCCGCAGATATATAAGTTTGGTTTTTCTTCTTTTATAATTTTAGAAACTCGCTTAGTATATCGTTCTGGGTATCCACCTATGTGGGTCATAAACACCTTCATCCCTTCACAATCCCAAATCTCATTTAGTTTTATGCGCTGTCTTAGGTCCTTATCATCAATGTTACCGTATACTGATCTTGTAGGTTTTATGGATTCTAGCCTATCTAACACCTTAGGGTCGCCTATATCTCCACCATGCCATATCTCATCAGCTTCTTCTAAGAAAGGTAACGTATCATCTCCTAGATAACTGTGGGTATCGGATATAAGCGCAATTTTTTTCATGAATATGATTTTCAGTTATAAAAATAAAAAAGGACAGACGAAATGCCTGTCCTAATATAATTTGAATTATAAATTTCTAAATCTTGCTTAAGTTTTCGCTTTCAGAAAGCCTAAAATAAAAGAAAAGATCAATGCTCCTACAACTGCAGTAATAACGCTCGCAATTGATAATCCTCCAGTTGTAGCTTCACCTATTCCTATAGCATTCCCTACAAATCCACCTACAAATGCCCCAATAATTCCAGTGATTATTGTACCTATAGTACCAAAACCATTTGGCTTAATATAATTGGCAATGAAACCTGCTATAGCACCAAGTGCTACCCAGATCAGAATACTAGTAATATCCATTTAAATTGATTTAGTTGATTAATTAATTATAATGATTCTATTGCTAGCGTGTTATTTATACTAACAGAACCTAATCAACTAAAAGTTTCATTAACGAAACAAATAGATACTTTCTAACTCAAGTAGCTTTCTACTTAAATTTACTTAATCAATACCATCTTAGTATTAGCAGAATGTTTACCTGCCACTAAATTAAGGTATAATACTCCCGAGTGATTTACGCCTTGAAAGTTTAAATCTAACTCATTAAACCCTTTCTCAAATTCTTTCTCCGATTGCATCACTAACTGTCCTTTGGTATCAAAAATTTTGATAGCCACAACACCTGCTTTCGGCAGATTAAAGCTAACCGTAGTTTGATCACTAAATGGGTTGGGCTTGTTTTGAAAGAGTGCAAAATCATCACTGACTATGCCATCTTTACTAAATGTAAGATCGATAGGTTTAACTTCTAAGTCACCACCGATGAACTCTGAAGCAATCGCATCTTCTCTTACATTAAATACATTACTGAATTGGTTTTTTGATTTGGTTTTAATATTAATATAAAATAATGCCCCGTTGTCAGAAAGCTCTACAGTCTCGATGGAATTCCAACTAAACTTTATACTACCTTCCTCTACAACATAATTATGTTTTGTCAGATCTAGATCACCAGCAGAAACTCCTAATATCTCTACTACTCTGTTATTAAATTCTAAATCTAACTGTATACCTTTTATATTTTGTGTCTTATCATCTTTTAAGATCACAGGAATCAAATATTCCTTCCCAGCATCGAACTCCATATCCTCTACTTGCAGCCTGACTGATGCATTACTTCTAACTTCAGTTTGATCAAATGATAATCTAACACTTTCATTAACATCACCTACTTTAATTCCTATAAAGTTTGCATCTTCTTTATTCTCTATCACATTATGGAAATCTATCTGCTCGGGATAATTTAATACTCCATTTACAGATTCGAAGGTATGACTTGCATCTACAAACCTCCAGCTATTACTATTAGGAAATTCATTTATCAATCCTAAGATAAGCTTACGTGCAGCTACTAGATCACTTGCCGATATAGACCCAGATCTATTAATATCTGCTGCGATTTGCTTGTATGGAGAATCTAATAATCTGATCCCCAATATGTGCTGCTGCATTAATACAATGTCAAGGGTGGAGACTCCATTAACAGCTATGTCATTAACCTGTGGGTCAACTACATAATCATCATATAAGCCTACCCCTGAAAATGCATATTCACCCGTAGTACTGGTCATACTCATAGACTCGGAATCGTCCATCATGTTTTTTAACATCACCTCAAACTCCTCAAGTCCTTGATTATTTTCTGTTGTTATTCTACCTGAGATAGATGCTGATTGTGTTTCGAAATCAGGACATATGTCAAAGTTATCTGTTACTCTTAGGGTTACTGTGCAAAAATCTACAGCATTATCACCTTTCATAACATAGACTTTTAACTCCTTTAGATAGTTAAGTCCACCACCAACTTCGTAGTCATAAAAATGCGCACAGTCAACTTTAAAGTTTGTTGCTAATGTATCTTGATCAAACGAGAAAGATAAATCTGAATCACCTAGATTACCACAAGAGGCTGTAACATCTTTGACGAAGTCACTAGCCCAAACTTCTACCCAGCCTTCATTACCAAGACTTAGAGACAATGCCCCTAGACAAGTGAAAGATGGAATACTATTGTCAATTACTGAGAAAATTTGAAAACAAGAGGTAGTGTTTCCACACTCGTCTGTTACATACCATTTGATCGCATGTGTGCCTATTCCAAAATCACCACTTTCACTTGCTCCTATGCCTGATTTATTACTTATAAAATTCCCATTGTGATTCTCATCTAATTCCCATCTGTAAGTAAGATTATCACTACCTGTGCAATCATCTTCTGCTTGAGCCGTCAAAGTTACAGTAGCTAAGCAATTCTCGTTAGCATCAAAACTTAAGGTATCACAACCAGCTATAAAAGTAGGACTGCTTGTGTTAGATATTTTAATCGATTGGTAATAAGAAAATCGAGTCCTATCTAATCCAAAATTAGCATCATATCTACACCAATCTACTATCACCCACTCTCTTACTATTTTCTTGCATCCATCTACTAAATCAAATATCTCATCTTCATAACCTACACTGAGGTCTACGCAATCCAAGTTGACAAATTCTGGCCTTCCTGTTTCATTTGGATCAGTACCTGATAATGTACAACCATCTAACTCTACATTCTCAGGCCATTTAATATCAAACTCAGTAAAAGGATCTGTATCTGTGACATTTATTATTTGAATACAAGTGTGAGAATCTTCTTGTAAGTCTGTTATTGTCCACGTTCTAAGTATTTTCCCTTCGCCACACTGGAGTTCATTCTCATCTGAGAATTCCATCGTTGCAGTTATACAACTTTCATCTAGGACTGGTCTACCAGTATCGTCTGGATGAGTAGAATCATCACAATTTATAGTGATATCAGCTGGACATGACTCTAGTACATTCACAACTTTATTTTGCACCTTAGCGGTTACCCAACATTCTCCAAAGCCGCCATGAGCATCATACGCTCTCATTGCAACTTGTACTCCTTCAGGTCCCATATCTGCACATGTAAACACAAGTGTATCTTTATATATAAGATCATCTTTTTTCCTTGCTTCAAATCTTACGACTCCACAGTTATCATAACTATGATCATCAAATCTATCTGCTGGTACTCTTCCGTTACCCATGACATCTAAGGATACTACCGTATTTTGTTCGCAAATGGCGTTTGGTGGATCACCATCTTCTACACTAATTTCTGTAAAACATTGTGTTGAGAATCCGCACTCATCAGTAATCGTATAAACTATCCATGTAGTATCTACAGGAAGATCACTGATACCATAAGTACCATCTCCGTTGTCAATTACATTATCAGTGATTGGATTATCAAATGGATCTCCGTCTACATCTCGAAGCTTATATGATATCTCATAAGTAGTCGCCGAACAATCAAAAATTACTGTAGGATCTGGCAAGGCATCAATTGTACCTAAGCAGTTCCAAGGATTTGTAGAAACAATAATTGTATCTATTGGACATGTAACCACAGGTCCTCTATCATCGACTAGTTTAATTATCTGATGATGCTTAAGCACATTACCAGTACACCAGTCTAATAAACTCCACTCCCTTAATATCTTAAATCCATTACCACAAATAGGTATGAATGTATCCTTATAGGTATACTGGACATTGTTGCATGATATGTCACTAGGATAACCTGTCGTTTCAGGTGAAGGACTACCGTCATCATTAAATACTGTACTACCTACATTGACAACCATACCCGATGTGTCTACGAAAAAATCGCAGGATAACTGTTCCCTGTGTTCGTCATATAGAGCATCGTCCTCTCTAATCAATGTATCGCTATCAAAATGAGGAGGCCATACTACGTTTGCAAGTGATGGACGCAAGACACCTATTATTTGATCGCATGTTCCAGTCTTGCCATTTGGGTCAGACACAGTCCATGTCCTTGTAATCAAGTCTATATACACCCCTGAGTGACATGGACTAGTAAACTCATCCGTAAATGAAGTATCTAATTTAACCGTACTACAATTTCCTTCTAATGGAGGTACTGATAATTTAGATAAAGTAGTATCTAGTTGTCCACATGACAACTCTAATGTTATGTTGTCAGGATTACCATCAGCAGCAACTATAACCCCACCTGAACAGTTCGCAAATACAGGTTGTAATTCTACTCTAATATTTCCCCAGCATGATCTACTATCAGTTTTATGTTTTACTTCTACTTTGAGTAATTCTCCTACATGTTCACTAGTGATAGTTGGACTAGTAGAAAGGGCCGTGCCTTCTTGAGTAGATACTGTCACATCATAATCGCTATCTACTATTCCACTAGACTCGACTATGATTCCCGCAGTAATCACATGCTCACAATTATCTCCATACAAACTTACATTGACAAGATCGTCACAAGCTAATCCACCTTGGGCGCTAGCTGAACTAAGTGCAAGAAAGCACATTAGTAAGGTAAGCATGAAGACCAGAAAAGCACTCGGCCCAAATCTTTCGATCAGTTCAGATCTTTTTAGGCGTTGAATTAATTCAGTCATTGTTTCGGTTTTAAAATTTTCGGTTATTAGGAATTTTACTTTTGTAATAGTTTTAAAAAAAAGGATGTGCTTATGCTGTCGTTTCCTCCAGCTTAAGCAGACATCCTCCTAAAAACCGTTACTTCAATACAATCATTTTCATGTTTGCAATATTCGATGTGGTCTCCAATTGATAGTAAAGGACACCTTGTGTGTTTATTTCTTTTGAGTTTATTATAATCTCATTTTTACCTTTTGTATAGGTCGCAGTCCTAGACATCACCACCTTACCAGTCAAATCAATTACTCTTACAGTAACCACCTCTGACTGAGGTAAATAAAATCCTATCGTCGTTTCGCTAGAGAAAGGATTTGGAACATTTTGATACAGTTTAAATTCTTGCTTTACAGTAGCTTTATCAGCTACAAACTCATGCGTTAAACTAAGATTATAAATTTCTGAATCTGAGGTATAAACCTCTGCTGCCGTAATGGTAGAGTTCATTTCAATCTGCTCAGAGTTGCTATCACTATTGCTTGATTCTAAAATCAAATAGAACAATGGTGTATCTGAGTTAATACTTACATCAGCTTTACTAGCATTCCAACTTAAGGTAAGCTCTGATTCTGATTGCTTACCAACATTACCCTCCGACACATCTAATTGCTTAGCGCTAATTCCTTTGTAGGTGAATTCTCTTCCTAAGTCTAATGTAAACTGCAGTCCAGCAATCGTCTCGATATCATCAGAGTGAATTGGTAACATAACAATACCACCTTCTCTCATAGGTGCTTTTGCAATAAGCGTTTTACTACCTGATCTTACTTCTGCTTGCGCTAGATTATTGATTGTAGCAGTATTGTTTACATCTCCTATCTTGACAGCTACAAAATCTGCTGACATCTCATTAGCCTGCAAGTCATAATATTCTATCTGCTCTCTGAATGGGAATGGGTGGTTTAAATTAGCAAATTCTTGGTCTTGCTCTATAAATCTCCATGCGTCACTATTAGGCAATTCATCAGTTATCCCTAAAATTAATTTCCTTAGTAATACAAGATCAGATGCAGAAACTGTTTGAGAACCGTTAGCATCTGCTGCTATCACTTTGAAAGGTGAATCTAGAATCTTCAGTCCAAGGATGTGTCTCTGGATATGCACTAGATCTAATGTAGATACTCCATTAGAGTAGCTATCAGACTTTGATGCTTCTATCATGTAATCTGTGTACATCTGCAATTGTGGAAAAGCAAAGGTTCCATCAAGGTCCGTATTGTAGCTATCATGATAACCAGCCGCATCACCGTAAGCATTAACCTCTACTCCTTCTACCATCTTGTTATCAATGGTAAATACATGACCTGCTATAATAGCTGAGCCATCAGCACTTGTAGAATCTGCTTCTCCTCCGTCTGTATCATCATCCATTGTCTCATCAGACCCATTATCGTCATCTTCAGAGCCATCATCTGTATCATCAGAATCATCATCTGCATCATCAGAACCATCATCAGAACCATCATCTGCATCATCAGAACCTTCATCAGAATCATCTGTGTCATCTCCTTGTTCAGGAACATCACATATATCATGATTATCCTGTACTATTAATCGTGCTTCACAATAGGTAAAGTTACCTGCCGCATCGATTGCATATACTTTTACTTTCTGGTCATATTCTTCACTTGTGAAGTCTGCACATGTAACTGTAATATTAGTATCAGAAGGGTCTTCTGAGAATGAAATAGAAACATTATTCTCTTTAGGTCCACAATTATCTGTACTACCTGTCACAAAGTCTGAAGCCCAAACTGATGCTTCTCCTGATCCTTGATTTAATACGGTTACTAAATCTCCTAAGCAATATGGCGTAGGTGCTTTAGCATCCTGCACAGTTAGCGTCTGACTACACGAAGTTTCATTATCACAGTTATCTCTAACCGTCCATGTGATTCTATAATTTCCTATGCTGTAAAGACCACTAAGGTCATTTCCATTCCCTGTTCGTTCTCTAGTATCAGAGCTCTCTCTTATGCTGTAAGACCATATCAAGTCTGAAGCTGCTGTACAGTCATCAGAGCCAGTTGCTTTGACTTCAATATTTACTTGGCAATTATCATCTTGAGGATCTGTGATAAGCATAGTGCTACATCCTGACTCTATTACAGGCTCTGTCGTGTCATGTATTTTTATAATTTGATTATGTACAAAACTTCCTGTTGTGTAGCTAGCAGTATACTGACACCAATCAAGCACAGTCCATTGTCTTATGATCTTGACACATGCCTCATCAGACTGTAGTACTAAATCTTCATAATCAAATGAAATTTTAGAGCAATTGACATCGCTGATAATAGGTAATCCTAAACTATCAGGAAGATTCCTAGGGTCTAGGTTAGCATCTCCGAAACATCCGTCTGATTCAAAATCTTTTGGCCATACGACATCAAACTCATCAAATGGATTAAGTCTTCCTACGTTTATTGTTTGCTCACATGTCTTCTCTGTACCTTTAGAATTTACTCCTTCCCAGATTCTTCTAATTGTTCCTATCCCACAGTCGTTGATATTAATAATCGTGTCAGACTTAATGTTGATATCACATACTCCATCAAACTCTGGAGCTCCATAACTACTCAAGTTCATAGGATCAATATCACAATTGACATTTACATCTTCAGGGCATGAGATTAATACTGGGGCAAAATTATCCTGTATTTCAACCCATGATTTACAAGTATTTTCTAAACCTACATTATCTATAACCTTTACCAGAATCTCCACTTTCGCTCCTACATCTTCGCAACAAAATTTAATCTTAGTATCGAATTCTCTTAATTCTCCACAATCTGATCCTGTCACTTTCATTACTTCAAGGTGACTAATGCCACAGTTATCCCAGCTTCCATCATCGAATGCTTCTGGTGTTGCATAAGCTTCTCCATCACTGTTGAGACTAACTACTGTTTCTTGATCACAAACTGCTACTGGCTCTTCTACATCTACAAAATCTGCTTCTGTAAATCCTTCTGTCATCTGACCACACTCATTCATGACCACATAGCCTATCCATATTCTAGTACCTGCACCATCTACTCTTGGTATCCTAAAGGTTCCATCTGCATTCTCAGTCACGCCATCAAAAGTGAACGTTTCAATAACACTTCCTACATTTTCTTGAACTAACTTATATCCAACTGAGATACTTTTTATTGGAGAACATCCTGGGAAAATAATATTAGGAGCTGGAGCATCAAAGGCACTGGTACAACCCTCCTTTGCATCAACTTGAAATTGATTTGGAATATTTAACACAATATTACCTCGCTGTTCAACCTCTATAATTTGAACACTATCTTTTACAGCTGAAGTACACCAGTCTAGTACTATCCAAGTCCTCTGCAACTTATAAGAACCGTCGCAATCTCCAAATCGCTGATCGGCGTATGTAGTCTTAAGCCTTTCACAGCTATTTTCTAAGCCTCCGATTGATAAATCATGATGTGGCGATGCAGGATCAGGATTACCATTAGGTAATATCAACCAATATCTTTCATCCAGGATAGAATCTACAGACGTTACTCCAAATCTACAATCCAATGCATCGTCACCTGTTACATGTCCTGGAAAATCTAATTCGTCAAGTACAGGTGCTAAATAACCGATCTCTTCAGTACATGTATTAGATGTACCTGATGGTGTGGTAATAGTCCACTTCCTAGTTGTGATTTGACTATACTTAGCGCTTCCGCAATCTACCTCTCCTGTAGTATCTTCATAACATAATGTAGAAGGACCACACACTCCGATAGTCTCGATTGTAAAACAGTTATTAGCTAACACAGTCGCACAACCACTACCTGCTATTGGCCAATTTACTAAATCATTAAATACTTCATCATCATCTGTAGTACCAACTTCATTAAAATTAAAAGTTGTAACGCCAGATAGGACTGGAGCGATATCATCCCCGCATTTAACTTCGATTCCTGCTGTAATAGTTACACCACCAACTACCGTTGATTCTTTACAATCTAGCTCTGGTATATTTTTATCTTCTACGTTTATATTACCCCAGCATGAGTTACCTGTACACACATTGGTAACCTTACCTACTAAGGTCTTACCTGCATACTCGTAGCCAGCCATATTAGATGGTAAGATTGAATCTCCCTCAATGTCTTGTAACTCTACTAGGTAACCAGCATCATCAGCTATGCTACCTTCTAATAACATATCAGGGCTTATCTCCAATGTACAATCTGCACTTAGAGAGAAATTTACTGTATTGTTACAAGCAAGTACATTACTTGCGGGTGGATCTACTACATTAATCTCAAAAGATCCTGAGCAGCCAGAAGCAAGTCCACCTGGTAATGCATAGGAATATCCAATAGTGTAAGAACCTGATCCTGTTGCTGGAATATTTACTGCAACAACGTTACCTCCTGAAGAAACCACCATACTTGCAGGTGTATAAGTATAAGTCCCTGGACCTAAGTCTGCAACTACATAAGTTTCCGTAAAAGCTGTATTATCATTACAAAATGTAAGTTCTCCAGAAAGAACAGTGTCATCACACTTTACATATCCTGCATTTACGTCTTTACATTCTTCAGCTATCAAAGTAATTGCTAAAAGATTTCCAGAAGAATTAATATCACTATCAATAGTTGCATCGGTACCAGCTCCTGGTACTGTAACAAAATGTCCTGCAGGAGTTGCAAAACTTAAAACATAGCCATCCCCAGGGCAAAGGCCATCAAAAGAATAAGCTCCGTTTTTATCTGTGCTACTAGTTAATGGATCTGCACCAGACATACTTAACGTCACAATTATATTGCCTAAAGTAGATTCTTCAGAGAATATTCCATCTCCGTTTGAATCTAGCCAAGCAACTCCTTGAATCTTTGCAGATTTAGTAAAACATACATCAAAATCGTGTACTGTATTTGTTCCAAAAACCATTTCTACGTCGACTGATACTCCGTCCATTCCAACCGCCTTTGTAGGTGGATCCGTATCCCCTAAAGCGCAATAGCCAGTTGGCATTGCAAATACTACATAGTAGCATCCATCTGGAATATCAGTAAATGCGTATTCGCCATCTGTATCAGTTGTTGTGGTGCCGTAAAGCACATCACCTGTGCACTGAAACAACTCAACAGTTACTCCTGCGAGCGCATCGTCGTCACCTGGAAACTCAGCGATACCATCTTCATCAGTATCTCCGCAAACTACTCCTTCAATAGTGTTTTGTGCAGCTATAGAATTAACTGAAACTAGTCCTGCAATAAGGATAAATACAAGTGTAGCACTTACTCGTGCAAGTAATGATTTAATCATCGATTTGGTATTAATGTAAAATTCGTTTTGCTCCAGCACGCTTGTTAGTAAATACTAACTAGACATACTTTTCGCATGTGGTTACATAGAGCCAAAAATTAGTCCAAGAAGAGAGTCGTATTAAGTATTGAATTAATGTGATATCACATATAAAAAAGCAGTATCTATAAGCGTCTAGTTATGATGAAGAAAGGTCAGACATATCGATAAAATTTATGTGTTTATTACTCGCTATTTTACCATTAAAATGAGAGCTATTTGACACCCACAAGCTATTGATAATCATATAGTTATGAATGTTCATGTGTTTAGTAAAGTTGATTACTAGGCGTCTATTTTACAGCGCTATTTTGGGTGTAGTTTTCTGGTTTTTGCTAGTGAATTTTGAGTCACATTTCCCTCATACTTTTTTACTTCGCTGGAAGGGAAAAACTACAGATTTTGGAAGCTCAAAAAGACTATCATTTTGGTCAGTGAAATTGGAGATATTTATGTTCACCTTGTTGCGTTTGACATGATAAAAATAGGGGTTCATCCTCTCCTAGCCTCTCCTTCTAATCATCGTCACTAGGGCCTTTTTCTTGGTTTCTTTGTGTTCTATTTTTTTGGGCAAAATTTTCTATTGATACTTTTGGAAATATTAGGTCTAGGCAAAAAGAAAGGGGCCGATCCCGTCCGATCAGCCCCTTTGGGCGAAATAACTTAATCCCGTCCGATTAGTTATTTCAAGCGTATTAAAAAATTCATCTTTAATTCTCGAACTGAACACGTCAGCCTCAGAATTGTATCTTTTAATCTCTAAATGACTAGGCGTCACTCAGGATTGTTTAGTTCATAATTATCATTTTCTTCGTAGCCATATGTTTACCACTTTCTAGTTGATAGTAGATTACACCCGTTGTCTGGATCTCATCACTTCTTAGCGATATCTCGTTATATCCTTTCTCATAGATATCTGAGATTTTCATTATCAACTTACCTGTTACATCCATGATAGTAATCGTCGCTTCATTAGCTTCTGGTAGCACAAATGATATCGTAGTCTCAGTAACAAATGGATTTGGTTGATTCTGATGTAGTTCGAATAAAGACTCAACTATAGTATTTACACCTTCACCTTCATAGGTAGATAAACCTATATCATAGATACTAAGTGACTCACCTATGTAAGCTTCTGCCGTTGTCTTTCTAGAGTTGATAGCTACTACTTCTGATAGTTTCAAATCTGCTTCTGCTCTGAAGTGGAGAGTAAACAATACTTCATCTCCATTCACTGACTGCTCATTATCCCAACTCATTGTCAATAGATCGTCGAATGAAGCTACATTTTCAGCATTCATATCTATTGCTTGACCTGTTACCGCTAGATGTTTTAATCCTGGGTGTGCAAGAGTCATTTGATAACCTTGTACTTGTTCGAAATTATCAGCTGAAAAATCTACGCTGAACTCCTCTCCTGGACTCACAACTTTATCTTCAAATTCGAAAGTAAGTGTACCAGAACTTCTTACCTCAGCTTGATGTAAACTATTAGCTGCTGCATTACCATTTACATCTCCAACTTTCACTCCTACAAAATCTTCCTCCATCATATCACTATTTAAGTTGCCTATATTAATTACCTCAACAAAAGGCCATGGGTTATACAGTGATTGAAATGTCTGATCAGCATCTACAAATCTCCAGCTGGTATTATCAGGAAATTCATTTGTTACTCCAAGGATTAGTTTTCTTATATGCACTAAGTCACTTGCACTAACTCTCTGGTCATTATTAGCATCTGCAGCGATTACCTTATAAGGTGAATCAAGTGACTTAAGACCAAGAATGTGTTTCTGTATCAAAACGATATCTAGTGTACTTACTCCATTCACATCATCACCATCCTTCCCTATTAAAACATCGTAATCATAAGCAAACGGATTGTTAGGGAAAGCAAACTCTCCATTACCTTCTGTCATCATCATTACTGGGTACTCTGGTAAGGCTGCATTAACCATTGCTTGTGCATCTTCTACCATATCACCACTTTCTGTAGATATGTATCCTTGTATAATAGCAGCCGAACCTCCTTCGCCATCTCCACCACATATATCTTTAGCATCTACTCTCAATGTTACCACACAGAAATCAGCATTTCCTGCCTCATCAAATACGTATACTTGGTAAGAGAAACTCTTAGCAGCAAAACCGTCCATATCATCACAGGTAAGTGTAAGTCCTGTTTGAATGGTATCAGCTGAAAATGAGAATATAGGTGTGCTGCAATTATCTTCTGATTTAAGATCATAATCTACCGCCCAAATCTCTAAGCTACCTGTGCTAGGCATTAGCACCGTAGAAAGATCTCTTACACATAATGGGGTTGGTGCTTTTGCATCTACCACTGTATACTGTTCTACACAAGTACTTTCATTGCCACATGCGTCTTCAACTATCCAAGTAACATTGTAAATCCCTGGAGGCACCGCTCTAGTCTCAACTTCATAAGTCCCAGGACTGTCTGTTACACCTGGATAAGTACCTAAAGTATTACCTGATGTGTCTTGTAAGATTGCGATCCATTTAAGGAATGATTGACCGCAACCAATACCATCTGCTGCTGTTTTATTGATATTAAGTTGCAACGTACATCCTTCTGTTAAACCTCTAACCTTATTATCACAACCTGATAAAACTGGCGCTTGATCATCTACTATCTTAAGCACTTGCTCGTAAGTATAGTATCCATCTATATCTACATTAGTATATCGGAAGTATACATTATCTGCGTCACAACTCTCTTCACAATCATCTAAAACTGCTTCGAAACTATCGCTGTTATTATAGTTATCTGCTCCAGAGTTTTCATTGTAAATACACCAATCAATAACACTCCATCTACGTATGATTTTCATACATGCATCACCATCTACAAATAGAGTATCATCTGCAGAGCTTAATCCTATAAGACTACATGCTACCCCATCCCATGTCGGCTCACAAGAATTTTGATTCGCAGAACAATCTAAAGCTCCTCCCATCGGTACTTGATAGGTACTATCTAAGCAAACACCTAAAGAATCTTGATATAATCTTCTACCTGTCTCTGCACCATCTACATACTGTTTAGGCCATTGGATTGAGTATGGATCAAATGCTCTCGATTGAAGAACAATTGACTGTGAACAAACTTTTGCTGTATCGCCACTACTCTTTCTAGCAAACCACTGTCTGATTACTAAACCATTACCACACTGAGCTATATCTGCTAGATCACTACTAAATAAGTTAACTCGATCATCACTACATAGCATATTGATCTCTGGAGCGTTGTCCATCGGGTTATCTGGGTATTGGTCACAGTAAAGTGACAATGACTGACAAGCTCCAAGTATCTGAGTTTTGTCTTGTACTGATAACTCCACCCAACAATCATTAAAGTGACCATAGAGATCATTATCTATTACTTCTGTTGTGCCAGTAATCTGAGTTGGTTCAGAGTGCATTCTACGAGGATCAACAGGTCCATCTCCTGGGTCAACATCAAAGACTCTCATCATCACATTAAAATTATCATCTGTACAGCACAGCTTGATGTGATCATCAAACCAAAACTGATTTCCTGTACTTACAAGTTCACTTCCATTTAATGTTACATCACCGAAGTCATCACCATTAGCACTGTTGCAGAATCGATTAATATTTGAAATCGGTGGAACTGTGTAATCGGGTCCTCCGTGAGGTCCTGAGTTATTCCAGTATCCGTCTGTACTGTTATTAAGTTCTGCTTGTCTTACAATCTTAAAGTAGACTGGCCCACAACTGTTGTCATGAGAACCTGCATCAAAAGCATCTGCAAAGATCTTCACCAAACCATCGTCACCTTTCTCTAAATCACTAAATGAAATTGCAATATCTGGATTACAAATCGGAGTCGGTGGTGTGTTGTCTATTACTCTTGCCTCCGTGAATGAAGAACAAGACTCACCACATGCATTAGTATACTCATACTTTAACCAGATAGAATCAAATGGTACTTCGATAGGAGGAATCGTGAATGTACCATCGGCATTCTTAATTGCTTCGAGTGTAAAAGGAAGATCATTAATCGCTTCTCTGTTTACTGCTTTAGCTTTATAGTATATCGTTGTGTCTACCACATTAGCGCAACCTGAATAGATGACTAAATCACCAAAAGGTAAGCTAGTAGGCAGCAAGGTAGAATCAATCATACAATGTGACCCTATAGCTATGTCAAACTCTGGTGGTGCAACACATACCATCGCTGCATCATCTGTCAGCTTAATGATTTGATCACACGTCTTAATCTGAGAAGTACACCAATCTATGAAAGTCCACTTTCTAACAATTTTTCTTTGGAACTGGCATACTGGCAGTTCGGTATCCGTGTGACTGCTTAAGATATTGCAGTGTTCTGAAGACAGTCTTATAGTATCTCCAGCAGTATTGATTACATAAGGATATGACTGTGTATTTGAGTAAGCTGCTGTAGTGTCAGGTAAATAGCTTGCATATATACCATCTGGACTAAAATCAGAAGTACGACAACCAAGGATTTGATCCGCAGGACAAATAATATCATCAAGGCCAATCGATGTCACTGGTAGACTGACAACACAAGCATCTACTACTTCTCTACCTCCATGAGCTGATGGATAATCAATTGTATAAGTCCTAGTCCACTTATAATCTTCTCCACACATATCTCCTGTAAGACCTTGTACTGTACTTACCGTGAAATCGGAATTACATTCTACGATTACTGAATCGATAAGTGATACCGTAATATCCCAATCTTCATTAAGATCAGAACACTGGATACTTGCTCCATATTGAGCTTCTAGATCTGCTTGTATAGCATCACAGTTAGTTAATTGTGGTGGTAGCTTGTCTTCTACTACTAATGTACCCCAGCATGAATTACCGCCGCACGCTACACTTACCATCAGCTCCATACCTGCATATTTTAAACCTACACATCCCGCTGGTGATACGATCGTATCTGCAGCTGTATCAGTGATTACTACGTCATAATTTTCATATCCTATTGGATACGTACCTTCTAATACCATGTCAGGCGTGATGCACTGCTCACAGTCTGTACCTAGAGATACTTGTACTCTATTATTACATGCTAAGTATCCACACTCTATATCGCATTCTATGACATCTTCTTCAAATACATTTTCACAAACAACATTTACTTGTGGGCAACTTAAATTATCATTAATGGATCCAAAAGATCTTGTGGATGCTAATATCCAACCTGCATCTGTCAGTTGGATTGATGTACCTGAACCTGTTGCTGATTCTGCAACACCTACATCTGCAGATGTCATACCCATAGCTGGACCAGAGTTAGCAACAACAGCCCCTTCGTAACTTATGAATTCTACTATATTCCCATTTGCATCTACTAATGCTATAGCATCATCGGGGCCATTTTGCAAGTCACTTATAGGAAAGTGTAAGGCTCCACATCCACTACCCCCGTTTGGAATTATACCCGATAAAGCTATTGGTGAATCACCATATATATCTCCATTACTTCCATTGTATAAATAAATCTCGAAGCCTGCTAGATTAACACCTGCAGAACCATAAATTTCAATTCCTTCATCTATATCTGTACCATTATTATCATAATGAATCTCACTAATAGCTACATCCGTCTGAATCGCCTCATAGATCTCTACTATTACGGTTCCACTTCCCACACCTGTGCCAGCAGGAACAGATACACATTGCAGACCTCCAGTTGTTGCAACATTCGCAAGTGCTAGACTACCATCTACTAAGAATGAGACAGTAGGACTAAGTCCTTGAGTATGGCTAAAACACACATCAACATTAAAGGTCCCATCAAGATTACAACTAGACTCAGAAGAAATTATTTCTATGCCACAAAAGAAAGCAGCGTCTACACAAACATCTTCATCAAATGTTGTCATTGCCATACACATATTAGCTGTAACGCTAGCAGCATCCGTTACTACCACCGCTACATTAGTTGTTCCAATACCTAAGAAGCTCGGATCACATAATGTTTGAGTAGTACCCGAAACATAATCAAATGGTCCAAATTCAACTCCATTGACTTCGATCATATAGGCATCAGAAAGTGGGATATCCACATCGAAACTTACTTCAACACAATAAAGTCCATCCAAATCTCCTGCAGCGTCAACATTACACGTCGGAGATACCATTACATTTGCTATCATACAAACACATGCGCACTCCAAACTATAGGCAGCTGGTTGGGCGCAGGCTAAAAAACAGCCGTCATTAGTATCGACCGTACTGATATTATCATTTACACTTATGCTAAATGTTCCTAAATCTGTATTTAATACATTGTACGGATATACTTGATAAGCACCATTATCTAAATCTGTAAATAAACCTGTATTATTAAATTGCAAAATAGATCCTGCACCATCAGTCAACACATAAACCATTGTGGTAGTGGCTGGATCAAAACTTCCAGGATTTGCTTGAGCTAGAATAAATCCAGCTCCCATATCCCCGGCATCATCACAATCGCAAGCTGGTCCTGAGGCGTGTAATTCTGTATCTACTGAACCATCGGACGAGTTACCCAAAGCTACTTCATAACCACAAATTACTTCTGATACGACAACTTCAGTTGAACAATCAACCATAGTATTGTCAGTTAAAGAAACTGAAACCATTTCTGTACCTGTACCAGAATGCATAAATGGTCCTAAATAAATAGTAGCTCCATCTGTTTCATCAGCTGTAAATGATCCAGCTGTAAGATCAAAATCTGTTGCACTTATATTTGTTATTTCTATAAAATATTCTCCAACACCCGCTTGAGTCATAACTGCTGTACAGACTGCAACTGCATCGAATGTCGGGGGTGTGCATGGTGCTGTAACAACTGAACATGCGATCGGAGCTGTCCCTTCTATAGATGGTCCTAAATCACACCCTGAATCATCACTAAACGAAGCTGTAAAACTGAAAGGCAAACCATTTGCTGATAAGGTAAGCGACGGAAATGAGTGTGACGTTGGACTATCCAAGCTACCAACTGGCACTGAAGCCGTAGCAGCTCCTGTTAGATCTAATGTGCCTACGGTAGGTGGGTTTGCAAAGGTTATAGTCACATCAATTAAAAATGTATCGTCTGCTGGATCATTAGGCGTTCCAGCATTTGAGCAAGAAGATATATTAGTTGTACTGATT
>CALFUQ010000164.1 GCA_937929885.1 uncultured Saprospiraceae bacterium | reverse complement strand
TTTCGAAGTCTTTTTGATCTACAATTTTAAATTGCTTTGCTGTTGGTAGATTTTTGATTTTGTAAGGTTGATTATTATAATATTTGTGACGCCAAAACGGAGCAATGAGGTAGCCTAATAATTTTCTTGGGAGTTTAGTTTCGTTTAATCCATTCTTCATTACTTCGGTTACATGTGCCATCATCTGTGCAACGCTTAGCTCGCCCCATAATGGCTTGGAGTTAAGATCTAGATTATTGACCCTAACCTTAATGTGCGAGTAGGCTTTAACATCATATAAATTATCGTAGGTAGATATCATTGTCATTTATAAAATATTCTGAAACTTATCATTTGATTATTTAATCTATTTGTTTATCAAATTCCTTTTTATCCCCGCAATTTGGCGTTTTGCCCTCTAATATTACTTTATATTTAAAGGAATAGTTGAGTTTTAAATACTTTCAATTATAACACCAAGCACCTAAAACCGATTATAATGCAATGTAGAGCAATCATAATTGATGATGACATCAATTATGCGCTAGAGATGGAAATGATCTTAGATGAGCTAGGAGTCGAGATTGTTGGCAAATTTAAAACTTGGAAAAACATACTATCAAGAGTAAAAAAATTAAAACCAGACTTCGTGGTTTTAGATATTTTTCTAGCTCAAAAAGAAAACGGTCTACACTTCGCTGAAAAGCTCAAGCAACTTTATATTCCTTATATTATTTGTACTGGATACCCAAACAGTGAATATGCTGATCAAGCATTTAAGCATGGAGCAGTTGGTTTTTTTTCTAAACCGCTAGATAAGGCCGCTTTTGCCTACAATGTGCGCCAGCTAATCTCTGATGCCGAAGATGATGCAGAGAAGGACTTTATAACAGTGAAGGATAAAAATTATCATATTAAGATACCATGTAAAGAAATCCAATGGTTAGAAATTGATGGTAACTATACAAGCATAGTTTTAACATCAAGCAAACGATACATTCAGAAACAATCTCTGAGGAAGTTTTTAGATAAACTAGGCGATTCTTTTATACAGGTTCATAGATCATATTTAGTTAATATTCATTATGTCAAGTCGATAGATGTCATTGCTAATTCTTTAGAGTTAAGAAATGGTCAATCTATTCCTATCGGGTTAAAATTTAAAGCAGATACAGTTAAGCTGTTTGAGTAATGCTTGTACTGCTGTTAAATGTTTTTGCTTCTAAAGTAGATAATGGGCTTGCACTTTAACTTCTGGAAATTAGATTGAGCAGAATTTTAATCCCCCAAACTAATTGGTTCATGTCCAAAAGTTTAGTGCGAAGACTGAAATCACAAGCAAAGCGGTAATTTAGAACGGAGTAGAACATTCGACTAAGAATTTATAAATATCCGTAATGGGTCTGATGCTATTGAATATCAATATCCCATGAGATTTGGTTAGGATTTTAAGTAATTATAATCCTGTCTAACCCGTACTAAGAGTGTCAGTTAAAATATTTGCTGGCACTTTTAGCTTTTTGTCATTTTCTATTCTCCCTTTTAGGCTACACACATTTTTTAGCAAACTGAAATTCTTCCAGTTTTGGTAAGAATAATCTTTGATTCAAGTGTTGAACCAACTTTTACCATACTGGATTAACATAACCTTTTTAAGAACTTCATAACTTCTTAGGTTAGCTTTTGTTAAAATAGGCGATATTACTCCTCTTAGTTTTAATGAAAAGGAGAAAATTTAATAATCTTATTGTCAAAGGATCTATCATGTCGTCAATGGTAAATAAGGAGTTTGCTAATTATAAAAAGAAAGTTAACCCAATTAAGGAGGGTAGTAGAATAGGCCTCATAACACCAGCTGGAATTATCACAAAGGAACGCTTAGAAAAAACAAAAGCTAATTTAGACGGGCTCGGTTTACAATACCACCATACAGATAATGTGTTGCTCAAAGATGGATATATGGCAGGACCTGACACGATAAGGCTCAAAGAGTTACATGACATGTATGTTGATAACACGATAGACGCCATCTGGTGTATTCGTGGCGGCTATGGAACGACACGAATAGTTGATTACTTAGATTTTGATTTAATTAAGAATAACAAGAAACCTCTGATAGGCTATAGTGATATCACAGCCTTGCTTAATACAATTCATCAGAAAACTGGAAGCCCATGTTTCCATGGACCTGTTGCGTCTTCTACGATGACACCATACACTTCGACTCATCTTGCTCCTATTTTTGGGTTATCAGAACCTTACGAGATCTCTTTAGCTGATGAGAATATTGCCAAAGGCAAAGAAGAAGAGGTCTTTAAGTACACAACCGTCAATTCTGGGAAGGCTAAAGGTGGGTTAGTAGGAGGTAATCTTTCTCTGTTTGTTTCGCTGTTAGGCACCGATCATGAAGTGAAAACAAAGAATAAAATCGTTTTTATAGAAGACATCGGAGAAGCTCCATATAGAATAGATAGGATGCTGACTCAGTTAATCTCAGTAGGATTTTTTAAAAAAGTGCGGGGAATAGTGCTGGGGATTTTTGCTGGATGTGAGCGTAAAGATGATAATACTCAAAAGCTACAGCATGTCATCTATGAACGCTTAAAGCGTTTGCAAGTGCCAGCATGTTATGGTTTTTCTTTTGGGCATATTGATAACCAGTGCACGTTTCCGATAGGAGCGGAGGCAGAGTTTGATGCTGATAAGGGGACTGTTACATTATTAGAGGATGGGTATTAAAGCAAATTTATAATTGCATCTATTGCTTTCCTTCAAATTCTTCATAAAACCGATTTACATAAGCTTGCATAAAATCATGTCTCGATTGTGCGATCGCTTTCCCAGTTTCTGTGTTCATTTTGTCCTTTAGTAAGAATAGTTTTTCATAGAAGTGATTAATGGAAGTGCCATTACTCTTTTTGTATTCTTCTTTAGACATATTAAGTTTAGGTTTCATGGTAGGGTCGTGTATGGGATTACCTTTATATCCTCCGAAACTAAACACTCTTGCAATACCAATAGCTCCTATCGCGTCCAACCGATCTGCATCTTGTACAACTTCCATTTCTTTAGAGTTAAAGCTTTGTTCACCAAGGCTATTTTTAAATGACATGTGCTGGATAATGTTAACGACGTGATCAGTTATCGATTTATCTACGTTTTGGCTTTCTAAAAATGTTCTTGCTGTTCGAGGCCCTATGGTCTCATCTCCACCATGAAATTTAGGATCAGCAATATCATGTAGTAACGCTGCTAGCTCTACTATTTCGGTATCTACAGTTTCAGTCTTTGCAATCTTAGCTGCCATCTTCCATACTCTATAGATATGCCACCAGTCATGACCACCTTCTGCGCCTTTAAGTTTGTTTTCTACGAATTCTTTGGTCAAGGATATAATTCCTTCTGTTGGATTGGACATACTCCAAAGCTATGAATCTTTTTTCCCATAAAAAAAAGAGTTGCTCTAATAGAACAACTCTTTTTAACCTTTATAAAAAATCTTCTTAGATTTTATTGCTTGTTAGTAATAGCTCGGCAAGAAAATGACAAACCGTCTATTTCTGTATCAATATTTAATGTCATCTGATCACCGTCAATTTTTCCACTACCTGAAGTTTTGATCATAATTCCAAAAAATTCTATTTCTAATTCAGGTACTGTGATGTCGCAACCATCAATCGAAATTATAGTTTCGTCACCATCCTGATTCGTTACACGATAACTAGTACCACTAATAAATGAAACATTATAAGTAGTGGCTCCATCAGGTAAATCTAATCCAGAACTTCCTGTATCATCACAATCTGAATTGCCGACATAAGTGCCGACTATAGTTTCCATAGTGCAATCAGGATCACCGTCTCCACAAGAAGTTATTGCAAATACTAATACA
>CALFUQ010000163.1 GCA_937929885.1 uncultured Saprospiraceae bacterium | reverse complement strand
ACTTAATTGATTAACCGTAAGTGTAGTATCAATTATAGTTGAAGAAAAATCAGATGAAATCGCAACCTGCAAAAAATATGATTCATCACTACTGTTTTGCTGCCACTGGAGCTCAGTCATAATTGGTGCATCTATGGCTGCATCTGTTGGATTTATAAGCTCAATACTTTCTAGAGGCTCCGAGACTTGTAGAGTTATTACTTCAGTTTTACTATTGGTTCCATCGGTAGCGTTTACTGTTATCTCATAACTTCCAGAAGGAGTGTTGTCAAGATTAGTTATCAAAAGTTTAGTAGCACTACCATTTTTAATTTCGTTACTTTCTAATTGCGCTGATACTACACCTGGAGCATCTATAGTCAAGGTAACATCTTCATCAAACCCTGTCCCTAACCCAATACTGCTAGATATAGAAGTCGCCCCACAAGTATTGATATCATTTTTACCTAGATAAATAATAGCTTCTGTAGAAATCTCTGTACAAATCTCTAAGCCCCAATTATTAAGCTGGCCTCCATCCAAGGTCGCTATATCAATAATCTGCAACTGCCATGTACCTGCAGCTAACTCACCATTTAATGCGGATAAACTTCCATTAGGTTGATAAAGTCGATCATCAGTTAGTGGGCAAGGGATATCACTAACTCCTATCTCATCAGAGAAACCAAGCGAAAAGTCATCTGCATCATCACAGATAAAATCAATGAGATTAACGATCGTACCGCTAGGGCTAATGAGATTCATCGATAGATCACCTACCCAAGTATGTTTACCTGAGATATTGCTGATTTGTACATTTCTAATCTCCCCACTGATGTCTACTTCTATAAATGAATTGATGGTATCACTACTCGTATCGGGAATTATGATAGTCTGACTATTTTGTAATGAGTTAGAACAAAATACTTGACCAGTTGTAAATTGAGAAACCGATGACCAATCTCCTACCCCGCAGATATTCTTAGCTCTAACTCTCCAGTAATAAACTGTTCCAGGTGCTAGATCCTCAACTGATAAATTATTATTTGTAATGCCACTCTCATTTTCCACTATCTGAGTAAAATCACTATCTGCACTCAACTGAAGATCAACTTCATCACTTTCTGTAAACCATTGCAAATTTAATTTAGTGAGTTCACCTGTACTTCCATTTACTGGTTTAGTGATCGAAACAGACTCTCCACTCGTTGTAAAAACTTTTAGGATCAGATTAGAGGTAACTGCATTAACTCCATCATCAGCAGTAAATGGAATCTGATAAATATCAGGATTTAGTGCACTTAAATTATTTAATGTGAAACTGCTTCCTGAATCAGGTGCTAACTTATTGTTTTCAAAATCGACAGTAAGCCCATCAGGTAGATTGTCGAAAGAAATATTGACTTCACCTTCAAATACTTCGTTGATTGAAAAATCTACCGTTTTAGTATTTGTATTATCACCACAAACTTCTACTACAGTTTCAGAAAGTGCTAATACGAATGTGCAATTCTTCCCTGGGAATGATATCAATCCAATATTGTCTGGGTCCAGCCAGTCTTTAAGTCTAGTGTCAGGAGTTCCTCCCCCTTCCCATGATAAGAACATAGGACCAAAATCATCAAACTCATTATTGATACAAGTTGCTTGACCGCTGTTTAACAAGCCTATAATTTCGTCTTGATTATTGAAGAGTGGTGCTCCAGATGACCCCCGCTCAGTCGTGCCGAGATCCCAAGATTCTACTCTGACAAATGTATCCTCAGCAGCATCAACACTTAAAACATTCGGATCAAAATCAAAACTTATACGTTTCTCTTCTACGTTAGGATGATGAACACAAACTGAAGAATCTGGTAGTGCTCGTCCAACATTCCACCCAGCAAAGAATGGGGTGAAGTCTGATGATACTTCATCATCCAATAGGAGCAATGTAAAATCAGAAGGCGCATATCCAGCTATATACTTTGACCCCGTATTAAACTGTGCGAATGTCCCATCTCCTGCGTTACCGCTCTCTACTGTCTCTGGTTCCCTGCACACACTGTTCTCATAGTTCCAATACACAACCACAGATGCTGCATTGCTATTACTAATTTCACAATGATTGGCCGTTAGAAAATAAGGGGTGCAGTCATTCCTAGCATTATTAATCAAAACTCCTGAACATTGCTCTATCCCATTAAGCGTATAGGCTCCTACAGAGTTTATAATGTCTCGCTTAGAATCTATAATTGGGAGTCCATCATCAGCACCACATACCACATCGACATTACAAGAGCCAGAACTACTATTACTATTTGATTTTAAGATATTTATGAAGTCATGATTTACATGTTCTAAGAGGATATCTAGATTTTTAATTTCACTTATTGGAATTTGTATTTCTACAATCAGCTCGTCTCCCTCGATTACTGGAGTCCATAGCTGTCTGTGCTCTTCATTATCAGCTGGTGTAAATGGGCCCAGCACTTTATTCTCCTTTTTACCAATCAAGTATAGCTTACCGCCGCTAGGCATATAGAAATTTGAAAAACCTAAGTTCAGTGTTTTAGCGCCTTTGGAAATAATCTTTTGCCTCCATACCGCAATGTCGTTTTGAGTATAGTCCCAAGTTCCATTTTGGTGCGGATTTATATTTGCTTTCAAACTTGTAGCGAAGCAATCTGGTCTTCCTTTTTTTCTTGATCTTAATTCAGCTTGTTTTAGCCTTTCATTGTCTTGGATGGGCATTGTTAACTCCTCGACATTATCAGACAAGCCATATGATTCATATTCTTGATTTATCTGTGCATTTATGCTCAGATAAATAAGAGAAATCAATAATGTGAGATTTACCTTCATGGGTACTTACATACTATAAGACTATTCTAAAATAGACATTCTAACCTTCTTAGTATATAGGTGATTGGACATTAAGTGATTATACAGATCCAAGAATTTGATAAATGCTAAAGACTATAGATATTATTGAGTCCTCAGAAAGGAATAAAAAGCAAAAAGACCCAGCAATTGCTGAGTCTTTTGCGCCTCTTCAAGGACTTGAACCTTGGACCTACGGATTAACAGTCCGGCGCTCTAACCAGCTGAGCTAAAGAGGCATTAAAGCGGGTGCAAATCTAATATTATACTATGGATTGTGCAATCATTATTTCTAATTGTTTTCAGAGTAATAACTCTTAACAGACTCAATCAATACTGTCTTAGCGCTCTGTATGTCTAGAGTTAAGTCAGCTACACGCTCATAACACGTTTTAACATATATAATTAAAATCCTTAGTGAACTTCTCAGTTGCATTCAGCCGTTCTTTATTATATCTTTAAAAAGATACCTTTTACACCATTTAGAACCTATGACTTACACCTTGAAGGCCCTCTTAATGGTATTCTTAATGTCTGTAGCAACAGATACATCTGAGAATATAACCTGTGAAGAACTCATGGAAAACATCGTCTATGAAGGTATTTTCTTTGGAGGTCTCGATGATCATACTCTTAATTCTTCTTTCCTAAGCAATGTGACTGCATACATCTACAATGATGACATTTATGTGGTCTCTACCGATAGTCGTGATAGAACAACTATTAACTGTAAAGTACCAAAAGGTGATTGGGATGCATTCGAAGAATCCTGTAATTGTTCTTACTCAAAAAAATTCGATGAATACATCCGTAGACATCAGTGCGATTGTTCTTCAGAGTAGAGGTACGATTTAGGTTTCCTAGCCGTTTAGTAGTAGTATAAAAATTAGAATTAGATGAATTTCAAGTATATCCTTTTAGCACTTTCTGTATTTGTAATGTTTTCTTGTGGTGATGGAGATTCTCCAGTTATTACAATAAACTCACCAGACAATGGAGCTACCTATGCACCTGGTAGTGTTGTTAATGTAAATGCTACTATTACAGATGATATAGGTGTGACTACGGTTAATGTCTTAAGCACAGAATTAGGGATCAACGAATCTAATATGGTCTCACCTAGTGAAGCAAATTTAACTTTCAACTTTAATCTAACATTGGGAGTAGAAACTCCTGTGGATGAGTATGAAATTACATTTACTGCAACTGATACAGAAGGTAATTTCTCAGATGAGAAGCTCACTATCAAAGTAGAGTAACCTATTCCCTTTCTTCTTTAAGTTTTGAATTTCATTCTATCATGGTGGAAGCAAACACCTTGTTGTGAGCCATTTTGTCATTCAATTTTGAAATCTACTGTCATTTAGGCGTATTTATTTTTCTCCAGATGCCATCCTGTTCTATCTTTTGGTATGGCACTTCTCTTGATGTATGTGTTTTGATGTTAGAAGTGATTTATGAATATCATAATTCATAGATCTCTTCTCGATTTAATTATCATTTTAAAAACACATAAAAATGGCAACAGCAACAAATTGCAGAACAAATAGGTCTAGACCTGTAGCATTCCCACACTTCGGTAATATCATCAACGAACTTATGAATACAAGTGTAGGTGATGTAATCACTCACAAAAATGTAGACTACACTACTCCACTGATTAATGTAGTCGAGTATGATGACAACTATACGCTTGAAATGATAGCACCAGGCTTAAGTAAGTCTGACATTAATATCTCACTAGATAAAAATGTACTAACCATATCTTCTGAAAAGAAATATGAAGGACAGCAAAAGTTCAAGGTTAGAGAATTTAAGTACGGCGTATTTAAAAGATCATTTAAGCTACCAGCGACAGTAGACACTGAAAAAATATCAGCAGCAATGGAAAGCGGGATCTTAAAATTGACATTATCTAAGAAAGATAAAGCAGTCCTAGCAGCTAAGAAGATTACCATCAAGTAATCTATTGTTATCCGAATGAAATTTAATTAAAAAGTAAAAAGCAAATTATGAATCTAGTAAAATGGAATAACGCATTTCCAGTAAAGTCGCCACTAACTACCATCTTCGATGACTTTTTTAATACGAGTATTGCTGATATCGTTGGTACGGACTTTACAACTAATCAGCCTTCAGTAAATATTGTAGGTGAAGGCGATAAATACATCATTGAAGTAGCTGCGCCTGGCTTTAACAAGGATGATTTCAATATAGAAATTGATAAAGACCTGCTGATTATCACAGGAAAGCATAGCAAGGAAGGTGCAGGTGATGAGGCTGGAAAATTCACCAGAAGAGAATTTAACTTTAGCTCATTTAAGAGAAGTTTTCATCTACCTAAAACTGTAAATAAGGAGGCTGTAGATGCAAGCTATGAGAGCGGTATTTTATCAATCGAACTACTTAAGACTGAGGAAGCTAAAGAGAAAGATCCAGTTGTAATCGATATTAAATAAGCCTGTTTCTAATTTGGTCAAGATCTATTGGGTCTTGATGTGGCAGTATTAAAAACTAAAAGCCCTTCCGATGTGGAAGGGCTTTTTTAATTTGTAGCTATATCTATTTAATTCTAGTATTGTTTGACCTTAATGATAGTACCAGGTCTAGGTGGATTATTTAATGTGAATCCATTTAGTCCCAATAAGTCATTTAAGGTTACGTCATCCCTACTAGATGCAAAGTCATAAAGCGTTTCTCTTTTTCCTAATTTATGGTACTCGTATTGAGCTTCTACTGCTTCTCCAGTTATAATACTTATCGTTTCTTTTCTAGATGTATTTTCTATAACTGTTTGATCTGCCTTATTCGTTTTCGTCATAAAGTAACTTGGCAACTCAAAAAAGTCTAAGTAAGATCTGCTTTGGCGATTTGCATAAGAATTAACTAAAGCAGTCTGAATAATCTGAGCTGAATAATTAGTCATTACAAACTTATTCATCCCATCTATCGGCAAAGTCAATACATTTCTACCTTCAGAATGCTGAGGTATGTAATTGTATAGGTATGAAGGATTAAGTTTTTTTATTGTTTTTATATCCGTCCCTGACTCCTTCGCAATCTGCACAAAATTTAACCTGTCAAAAACTTTTGCAGAAGAAGTAAACTGTAATTCGAATGGAAGCTCATCAGGCATAAGACCATGCTCCTCATAATAATTCATTAAATAAGATGCTGCTATAAACTTAGGAATATATCTACTAGTCTCCTTAGGCAAGTGCTTACGCAATGTCCAAAAATCCCAACTTCCTGAAGTCCTAATTGCTTTTCTTAATCTTCCTGGGCCACAGTTATAAGCACATAATGCTAACGTCCAATCTCCAAACTCTCTATGAAGATCTCTTAAATATCTGGCGGCAGCATCTGTGGATTTGATTGGGTCTTTTCGCTCGTCTACAGATCTTGTTACTTTAAGTTTATACATTCTTGCAGTCCCTTTCATAAACTGCCAGAGTCCCATTGCACCTGCTTTAGATTCTATATCTGGCCTTAGAGATGATTCTATTACACTTAGATACTTTAACTCCGATGGTAATCCATAATCGTTAAATGTTTTCTCGAATATTGGAAAGTATATATTTCCTTTAGATAGCAAACGCTCAGTTCCTTTTCTCCATCCCAAAGTGTACTCTCTGATCTTGTCTCTTACTTCTTTAGTAAGCCTTACGTCTACTTGAGAATTCATATTATAGATGCGATCTTCTAGTACTACATCAGATAACTCTCCATAAAAGTTCTCAAAGGACTCTTCCATTGGAGTATACGATGAACCAACCAAAGTCAAACAAAAGACTATAGAAATCAGCGCACAATGTTTAGCAACAAAAATGATTTTGCTCATGATAATTGTTTAGTATTTATGGGGCTTTTAAACCGTGGTAAGTCGCTTGGTACGGTTCCTAAATATTAAAATTCAGGGGCTGGTGTGTAGTAATGAGACACTAATAAGTATTAGCCATCCCTATGATAAATGTAAAATACTTGACAAAAATAGTCAGAAAACCACAAGGAACAAATTTTTATATTAAATATTTTAGTAATATTTAATTAATTGTATTTCAGTATTATGTGATGTTCTGAAAGGAAAATGCGGCGTTTAACAATTTTGCCTCATTATATTTTGAGCTTATAAGTTGGATGCCATAGGAATGACCGTTTGCATCTTTTCCAAGTGGAACTGATACTGCTGGTAAACCACATAAGTTTGCAAGAACTGTGAATACATCAGATAAGTAGACCGATACAGGATCTTTATCAAATGCGCCTATTTCCCATGCTATATCGGTAGTAGTAGGCATTATGATATAATCGTATTCTTCGAGCATTTTAGTTATTGCTTTAGATATCTTATTCCGCACTTTTTGTGCTTTAGAATAATAGGCATCATAGTATCCAGAACTAAGGACAAAAGTCCCTAACATTATTCTTCTTTTAACCTCTAGCCCAAAACCCTCTGTCCTGGTCTTATGATAAAAGTCATTAAACGACTTAATCTCCTTACTTCTATGCCCATAACGCACTCCATCATACCTTGATAAATTTGATGATGCTTCTGCAGTAGTTAATACATAATAGGTAGGTACTAAATAATCTAAATATTCGAATTCTACATCATCAACTGTATGACCCTTCTCTTTAAGTTTACCGAATAGATCAAAAGTTGAGGACTTTATATTTTCATTGAGCTTAGGATGATTTACTACTTCATTGAAGTATGCAAATTTCTTATTCTCGATTGCTTGTAGATCAGCATATTTATCTACTGGAGTATTACTACTAGTTGCATCAAATGAATCTTTTCCAGAAACTACTTCTAACACTGTCGCTATATCTTCAGTGTGATGACCAAGTAAACCTAACTGATCAAATGAAGAAGCATAGGCTATCAATCCATACCTAGAGATCCTTCCATAGGTGGGCTTCATCCCGACAACCCCACAAAAAGCAGCTGGCTGCCTAACTGACCCTCCAGTATCTGTACCTAGCGCAACATCACAAGTATGCATCTGCACACTTACCGCCGCTCCCCCACTGGAGCCTCCAGGTACTCTGTTATCTCCATGACCATTTTTGCAAGCACCATAGACAGAGTTTTCATTAGAAGAGCCCATGGCAAACTCATCACAATTAGTCCTGCCAATGATCAATCCATCTTCATCCAAAATTCTCTGAATGGCAGTTGCCGTAAATTGAGATTCAAATCCATCCAAAATTTTTGATGCAGCGGTGACCTTATGGTCTTTGTAACAAAGCACATCCTTAATCGAAAAAACAACTCCGAATAACTTTCCTAATTTATCTGGGTGCGTATTTATTTTCTCTTGTAGCTCTTCGGCAGCCTTCCTTATCTCTTCTTCGAATACTTCGATATAGATATTTAAGTCTTCACTCTTTTTGATCGACGCTAAGTGGTTATCAACTCTGGTTTCCATTTTTAATGATCCATCTAATAGACCAGCCTGTATAGACTTTATACTTTGAGGTGATTGCATTAATTATGAAAATTGAGAGATGAGTTCTGAGATTGTAACTGATTGTTGATCACCAGTTTCCATATTTTTTAAGGATACCTTGCCGCTAGCTGCTTCTTCTGATCCTACTATTGCTGCGTAAGGAATCTTTCTAGCATTGACATATTTCATTTGCTTCTTGATCTTGAGAGGGGCAGGATATATATCACATGCTATATCTGCAGCTCTTAATTGACAAGCAGCTTTAAACGCAAACTGATGACTTTCTTGATCAAAGGCCACAAATATTAATTTGATATCCTCTGCTGTTTCTTCTGGAAATAAATTAAGCTCTTCCATCACATCAAATATCCGCTCTGCACCAAAAGAAATACCTACACCAGATACATCCTTAAGCCCAAAAGTGCTTGTAAGATCATCGTATCTTCCACCACCACTCATACTTCCCATTACTGCATCTTTTGCTTTTACTTCGAATATGCAACCGGTATAATAACTCAAACCTCTAGCAAGCGTAATATCAAATACTACCTCGTTTTGATTCGGCGATGTGTCAAAATAGTTATGAAAACTTCTTAGCTCTTCTATCCCCTTCAATCCTATTTCTGAGTCTTTGAAAACAGTAGCTAGTTCATCTAGTTGCGTGATTTTGAGGCATGACATAATTTTATCTGCGGCAACCCTATTGATCCCTCTTTTAGACAGTTCTGTGACTACTCCTTCTTCTCCAATCTTATCTAACTTATCAATCGAAGTAGTCATATCCATAAACTTATCCTGCACGCCTGCCACATCAGCTATGCCAGAAAGTATCTTTCTGTTATTGATATGAATTTTTACATTGATCTTAAGTGCCGTATAAACCTCATCTAAGATATTTACTAGTTCGGCCTCATACATCAATGAGTTAGAACCCACTACATCAACGTCACACTGATAAAACTCTTGATACCTACCTTTCTGTGGTCTATCTGCACGCCATACTGGCTGTATCTGATACCTTTTGAAGGGTAACTGTATATCGTTTTGGTGCATCACTACATACCTTGCAAAAGGTACTGTTAGATCATACCGTAAACCACGCTTTGATATCGAGCTTACTATTTTCTTTGATGCCTTTTCATTAAGTAATTGCTGATCTGCCTTTGCTAGGAAATCTCCATTGTTAAGCACCTTGAATAATAGCTGGTCTCCCTCCTCTCCATACTTACCTGACAGCGTCGTTAGAGATTCCATTGTTGGCGTTTCGATAGGAGCATAACCATACTTCTTAAATACACTTTCGATTATGTCAAAAATATATTTACGTTTTCTCACCTGAGCAGGTAAAAAATCTCTCGTACCCTTAGGTATCGTAGGCTTCATCTAAACTACTGATCTAAACTGCTTAAGGAATCTGACATCGTTTTCAAAAATCATTCTGATGTCATTGATATTGTACTTCTGCATCGCTGAGCGCTCTATCCCTATACCAAAAGCAAAGCCTGAATATTTTTCTGGATCAATTTCACAATTAATCAACACTTGAGGATCTACCATACCACATCCTAGTACCTCTAACCATCCAGTACCTTTGGTTAATCGCTTAGCTTCCTCAGTCTCTGTACCCATCCATACGTCCATCTCAGCACTAGGCTCTGTGAAAGGGAAATAACTCGGTCGTAATCTTATATCTGTCTCAGGACCATACATCTCCTTGGCAAAGTATAGCAA
>CALFUQ010000162.1 GCA_937929885.1 uncultured Saprospiraceae bacterium | reverse complement strand
AATCCTCCATCGGCATATTCAAAACCATTTTTTTCTATGATACTCATGAAAGGGACAAAACTCGTCGATGCCCACATCCAATCCATAAAATCTTCATAAGTATTATCTCTTGCGTATTTGTATTCTATCTTTCTGGTTGATAAATTAGATACCGTTACGATTACATGCTTGCCATTGTTTCTGATCTCTTTAAAATCATCTGGACTTATCGTCCTTGCAATTGTCTTCCTTAAATTTTTGTGTTCACCGAATGTTTTCCTTCTCTTTAAAAACATCCTAAGCGTATTAAAATGATTTATAGAGGTCTTGATTGTGCCGTCTTCATTCTTCTTGATATTAAAAGGTGAGACATTATAAATATCATGTTGAGATACACTGGTATATATTTCTCTAATTTTATCAATCTTACCTATAGAGATGTGGGGGATTAGTAAACTACCCGTAGAGGTTCCGCAGAATATATCATACTCTCGCTTATCTTCCTCTATTAAATACTGAGCTACTCCTCCTGCAAATGCTCCTTTGCTTCCTCCACCTGATATAACTAGCGCTCTCATTTAATTATTAATCCCATTTATATTATGACACTGATTTAGTTGTCGAACATTCACTATCTAACAACCTTTTGACATATTTAACATTGCAAAGTTACTGTCTCATTTGATATATTACTAGAAATGTCCATATGATTACTTTATTTTGTTGAATAACTTGTTGTAAATAATAAAATGGATAAAGACTCAAGAGATAAGCGATTCATTAGGAAACCAATTTTCAGAGGCGGGAATAAGGAGTTCAGTAAGTTTATTACTGCAAATTTAAAATATCCCGCAGCTGCCTTGGAAGCTAAGATCGAAGGTACTGTCAGAGTAAAGTACGATATAGACAACAAAGGGGATGTGATTAAGACTAAGGTGCTTTCAAGCGTAGGGCATGGGTGTGATGAAGAAGCCGTAAGAGTAATTAAGTTATTAAAGTTTGATATTCCCAAAGGTCCCCGAAAACTGAAGATCATTTTTCATAGAACTACCAAGATTAAGTTTGCAATCCCTAAAGAAGAAAAGAAAGTTGCGAAACCAATTCCTAAGCAACTTGTAGAGAAGGAAAAGCAAGGTGCAAATCTGAGTTATCAATACACGAACAAATCAAAGAATAAGAAACAAAAGGAAGACAAGAAAGCTCAGCAAACTTATAACTATACTGTAAGTTGGTAGATGTAACATGTCTGCACTTTAACTCTAGTCAATTAGTAGATAATTTAAAATTCCAAGATGATCTGTAAATGCAATTACGCCATGATCATAATTAAAGAATAAGCTTCTATCTCCAATCGTGAATTCAAAGACCTCTTTGAATTCTACTTCATTAAGACTGATTGTCTCGTGAAAAATATGAGGACTAGAAGTAATATAGTTATGGTCAAGGTTATTTTCAGGATTTATAACCAAGGTAGCATCGTGTAAAGATTTGCTTTCTCTTTGGTGATAAATATAAAGTCTAATAATTACGTACTTTTTATCTCGATCACCATTTTGATAGTAAGGTGAAAAGCTCATAAACAAACTATATATATTCCCAAAACTAAAATCCAAAGCCATCTCAGTAGTCTGATCAATGAAAAGACTTTGTTCTGGACAATCATTATCTTCTATTGTATTGTATCTGTGGTATATGTTTGGAGAACTTAATTGAAAACTAGCCGTAGTGGTAAAACCATCTGAAAAATTTAATGGGCTGTTTTCAAGGTCTGTAAAAAGTGAAAATTCTTCAGTTTCTTTATAATTATCAAAGTTGTCTTCAACCATGCAGTAAAACATATCAGAGCTTCCTGAGTTAATCACCCATTGTTCACCATTAAGATCATCATAACCTGCGAGTGTACCTTCATCATTGACATAGAGTAACATATAGTTTCTCAAATCAATAAAACCAAGTCTAATATTATCAGATAGATATCGAGTTTCGGTAATGTTTTTACCATTTAGTCTATAGGACGGTAAGTCTAAATTATATTCAATTTCTTTGGTCCACAAATCATAGTATTGTGTAATATTATATTCGATATGATCATCATTATCCCATAAATAATGAAGCTTAATTCTTGAGTCATAAGTCAAGTGAGTACACAAAATTGTATCACTAAAACGTACTATACTACTTTGGCCAAGGCTGTATTTAAATTCTTTTTGTTGTTGGTTGTTGATATTTCTAAAAAGCAATGAATTACCATAAATTTCTAGAAAGTCTCTCTCATGATTAAATGTTGAAATATTGCTACACTCATTGTCGAGAACTGGTGCAAGCTCATCTTTACCACAAGAAAGCAAAATAGAAATAAGCAATATGGCAAATAAAGATCTTTGCAAATCAAGTAATTTGTTAATAAGATAAAGTAAAAATTAAATCAATGCGAGTTCGTTTCTAAAAAGATTAACTGGACGACTACTTGCGATTAATTATTTCCAACACATTATTTAATATTTGACTCTTATTTTTTTGGTTCCATATTACTTGTAGTGTTGTTCGTTGTTCAATATTTTTTAGCTCTATAAATTTCACTCTCCGATTATATCCGTGTTTTAAAGAGGTAGGTACAATTGAAATGCCAAAATTATTTTCTACAAGACTATAAATTGTATTAGCATGTACAGTCTTGTGTGAAATGATGGGGCTAAAACTACTATTATCAAATATTTGCATAACCTTTTGATAGTAGGATTCACTATAAGAAGCATCGAAGAGTATGAATTTCTCTTCACTTAGTTGTGATAGATCTTTAAACTTTCGCTGTGTCATGGGATGTGTTTCGGGGAGAACAATTGAAAATGAATCTTTAAAAACAGGTTTCATTTTAATATCACTAGGCAGCCTATCGTAGCGTACAAAACCTATATCTATATCTTGTTTGATTATCGCATCAATTTGTTTTTGATTATCCATTTCCTTTAAGTCGAATACAATATTTGGAAATTTATCCCTGATTTTGATTAATAATTTGGGGATAGCGTTATGCATAGCAGAACCTACATAGCCCATTTTAAGCTCTCCTTCAAAACCTTGCTCTAATAGTTTGGCTTGCGCAAAAACCTCTTCTAAGTTTTGCATCACTTTAGTGAGCTCTATATTTAAAAATGTACCTGTCGGAGTAAGGCTCACTTTTCTATTATGCCGTTCAAAAAGTTGCAGTTTGGTATCATCTTCAAGTTGTTTGATTTGCCTAGACAGACCTGGTTGTGAGATAAATAATTTTTCGGCAGCCTTTCTAAAATGTAAATCCTTGGATACAGCCAGAAAATATCTGATATGTCTTAATTCTAATTGATAACTCATAAGCATCAATATAGTTAATAATCAATCTTATTAAGCATCAAACATATCTATAACTTTAAGATAATATGCAAGATGCTCCCCAAATATTTAAATATGGCCAAGGTCATCTTACGGTAAGTATAGCAATAGCCTTAACCGAAGGAAATATAAAAGGGGTACTTAGTGATTCTATTAGATCAAAAATCCAATCATGCAGAAATACCGTTGAGGCCATAGCTACATCTAACAAACCAGTATATGGGATTAATACTGGGTTTGGGCCATTATGTGACACACAAATTTCGCCATCAGAAACTAGTCTGCTCCAAAAAAATTTACTGCTTACACATGCAGTAGGTGTGGGAGATCCTATCAAAATATCATTGGCTAAGCTTATGCTTATTTGTAAGTTGCATGCATTAAGTCAAGGATATTCTGGAGTTACTTTGGGAGTGGTCGATCGGATTCATTACTTCATTACTCATAATCTTATTCCAGTAGTACCAGAGCAGGGATCTGTGGGGGCTTCAGGAGACCTTGCTCCACTTTCACATTTGTTTTTGCCCCTAATTGGTGAAGGAGAATTTTGGATAAATGGTAGAAAAGTAGCTGCGAGAGAAGTATTATCAGAGCATAATCTGGAGCCGTTAACTCTAGTAGCAAAAGA
>CALFUQ010000161.1 GCA_937929885.1 uncultured Saprospiraceae bacterium | reverse complement strand
AAAGTGTTTAGCAATCCAATAAGAAATAAAACTTAAAATAACGATCAATACAAGAACTATACCTCGTGCAAGCATATTCGTAGTCGACATATCCAAGCCGAAGTCAATCATCCAATTTGTAAGAATCTCTAGCATAATTTCTTTTAATATGAACAATTCATTTTGTTCAAACAAGTCAATAAAAGCAGTATAAATTTCGAAACCCTTCTCGTCAAATGAATATGACTAAAGGAATAGAAATGAAGAACAGGGCTAAAGTTAGTTAAACCTTAAGCAGAAGTATGACAAATAATGAAATCACAATGAATATTCTGCCATCTACTTATTCCAAAATTTCACTTCGCCCCTATTGATAGATGCAAATAACTGCTACTTACAATAGATATCAGTTCATATTCTTCGTACCTCATAGAGACAATCAATATCATCATCTGTTTAGTATGAGCTGCATCTAAGAGATCACATTCAAGTATAACAATAAATGGAAATACCATTGGAATAAGCTATATTACTGTAACACAATATTTCAATGTCCCCAAAAGACGATTTTCTTAAAATCAAGAATCCTTTAAAAGAAGAGAATACACTTCTTAAAATGGAAATTGAAACCTATCAAAAAAGATTAGATGAAAGTCAAATTATTTCTCAAATTGGAAGTTGGGAATGGAATTTATTAGACAATAGTATTTACTGGTCAAATTCGATGTTTTCAATTCTTGGGCTTTTACCATCGAAGGATACACCTAGTTATGAATTAGCATTAAAACATGTTCACGAAGATGACAAAGTCAGATATGAAAAGAAATTAAAGTATTCAATTGAAAATAAAGTTGACTATTACTTTGAAAATAAAATTAGAACGGAGAACAATGAAATTATTTCTGTTATATCAAAAGGGAAATGCATCTGTTCTGAAGAAAATGAAATAATAAGAATGGTTGGAACAGTTCAAGACATTAGCTTAGTTAAAGAACTATTAGAAAGCACTCGCCAACTTAATAATTTTGCTAAAAATTTATCTCATGAAATAAAATCACCAGTCAACACAATAATTGGATTCATCAATTTACTCAAGACTAGCATTTATCGAAAATCTTCAGATAAAGAAAAACTTTATTTGAATGCTATTGAAAAATCAGCAGAAGAACTGGATTTGCGCATTTCAGAAATAATCAATAAAACCAAATTAAAATGATAGATTAAATAGTCGAGTAAAAAAGTTAAAGACTATTGCCAACTTTAAAGAGCCTCCAATTAACAAGTGATATGTCAGCATCTTGGCTTCGCCTATGACGATACATATTAGCTAACCGTTAATAAAAAGAAATGAAGTACTTTTTAACACTAATATCACTCCTACTAATAACTCAAATTTGTGAAGCTAAATGCGGAGGCGGGATAGCAGTATACCCAGAAGGGAATACTATAAATGTTAAAGGGCACATTATAATAGAGGCATATGGATGGGGGAAATCTCATGAACTATTAAATCAGTTGGGAGATAAACATCGCATCTACCTACTTTCTGAAAAGGATGAAATTGACTTAGTTCAAAGGGATTACAAAAAAGGTGAAAAATCGTGGAGCCAAGTCTTGTTAACACCAAAAAGAGAACTCACTTTAGGATTAGAATATGTGTTGGTCGCAGAAATCAAGCATCCAGATGACGAATTATATTTAAATCTCAGAAGAATGCCTCGTCGTGGAGGAATGGACAGGGCGAGATGGACCGTAGTTAAAAGTTCAACTGAAAATAAATCTTCAGATCCAATAGAGGCAACATTAAAAACATCGAATGTCCAAAAATTCGGTTGTGGGCCTGCAGTAGAGAATAGATATACTACTAATGATGAAATAAATAACGATCAATTTATTCTCACACAAATTCTTGAAATCGAGTCAGGTAAATTATCTGAGTATTATATCATAAAAACGAATGATGAATTAAAAATAGGTCACGGAATGTGTTCAGGCCCATACAAATTCAAACGAAACAATTCTTACAAAATAAGATTTAGTGCAGACTACGTCAACGAAATCAGTGAAGAAATAAATTGGGTAAGTTGCCCAAATCCGTGGGAGAATGAAGAAAAATACTAATGATAATATCGGATGAAGACTAATCCCGAGACCTATCGCTCAGGACTCCGCTTATCACCGATCCATTAACTGCAACTCAAGGATGACAGGTTCAAACTATAATTAGATGGGAATAAAATTGAACATATTAGTAGTTTTCTCTGCATTAGTTTTAATGACATCTTGTAATGGACAGACCATTAAACAGCAAGGTAATACAGTAGAAAATGTAAGAGGTGACATTGTTTCAAAATTAGGGAAAAGTATTATGGTCATCCATCAAGACATAAACAATGTTTATTGGTTCGGCAGTTGGGAAACAGGAGTTTATAAATACGATGGAAAAGATTTGATTAATTACTCGACAAAGCACGGTCTACCGAACAATAGAATTGATGAAATAAAAGAGGATGAATCTGGCAACATATACTTTACGAGTTGTCACCCAACTTCTACGGTAGTTAAATTTGACGGAAACACTTTTACGACATTATCGCCAACGTCCAATAATGACTGGCAGCTTAATAGCACAGATATATGGTTTAAACATGCTTATAGAAATGAGAAAGTATATCGATATGATGGAAGTAACTTATACGAATTGCAATTACCTAAACCACCTAACCTCTCTAACCCTTTTGAAATCTACTCCATTTACGAAGACAGGAAAGGAAACATTTGGTTTGGCACAAATCCTGTTGGTGTATGTCGATACAATGGAAAATCGTTTGATTGGATTACAGAAGAAGACGTTACAGAATTTCGTAATGAAGGTGCAAACGGAGTACGTTCAATCGCTGAAGATAAAAACGGGGACTTTTGGTTTAATACTGAAAACCGATATAGTATTTATGACAGCACGACATTTAAGAGTAATAAATTTTATGTAAGGCACCAAAGCATAGGCGGTTTAGACCGAAAAAAGGAAAGTGACTTGGATGAGTATTTATCAATAGTAAGAGACAACAATGAAAATTTATGGTTTGTAACTTATCTTGATGGTATTTGGAAATATGACGGAACAAATATTACACATTATCCCGTTGAAAATAATTCCAAACAGATACCGATTTTCACTATATACAAAGACAATTTTGGAGACCTTTGGCTTGGAACTCACGAAAATGGAGCTTTTAAATTCAATGGTACTACATTTGAAAAATTTGTAAAATGATGAACACAGAAAGAGCTATAGCTAGCATTAAGTAAGACAGCATGTCTGCTTCCTTCGTCGCAGAGACGAAGCCTACTAAGATTCGTTGCAGGCAAGCAAAATAAAGAAACATCTTATGAAAAAATTAATTTTACTCGGAATTCTAATAGCTATTCTCTCATGCAATCAGGATTCTAAAAATGAATTAGGAGAGCAATGGAGCACAGAAAAAGCTTGGACATGGTATAATGATCAACCTTGGCTTGTCGGCACTAATTTTAATCCCAGTACATCAATCAATCAATTGGAATTTTGGCAGGAAGAAACTTTTGACATAGAGGTAATAGAGCAGGAATTATCTTGGTCGGCTGACCTGGGAATGAATATCCACAGAGTCTATTTACATAACCTTCTTTGGCAAAAGGATTCTATTGGCTTTTTAAACAGAATTGAGAAATATTTATCCATCGCAGATAAATACAATATCAAAACCATGCTGGTTTTGCTTGATGATGTATGGCATCCTGTTCCAAAATTAGGCAAGCAACCCCCTCCAGTTCCTCATTTGCATAATTCTGGCTGGGTCCAAGCTCCTGGTGCCGCTATTCTAGGTGATACACTTAGACATGGTGAATTAGAAGGATATATTAAAGGTGTAATCAGAAAATTTTCTAATGATGATAGAGTAATTGTTTGGGATTTATACAATGAGCCAGATAATGTCGCACGTGATAAAGGGAGAAAAGAGTTAGAAGTGAAAAACAAACATATATATACACTAGCATTGCTCAAAAAAGTAGTTATGTGGGCAAGGGACGTTAATCCGTCCCAACCACTTACGACTGGTTTATGGAGAGGAGATGTAAATCATTGGGGTACACCCGATAGTCTACCTGAGCTCGATAAATACATGGTTGAAAACTCTGATATTATTTCTTTCCATACTTATGATGGAGATATGAAAGTCGTTAATCAAAAAATCAATGAACTAAAAAAATACGGTAGACCATTGTTGTGTACTGAATATTTAGCTCGTGGTGTTGGAAACACTTTTGAATCAGTTTTGCCAATTTTTAAGGAAAATAAAATAGGGGCAATAAACTGGGGATTTGTTTCTGGTAAAACAAATACAATTTACCCTTGGGAAACGTGGCGAAAAAAATACACCTCTGAACCAGAGGTTTGGCATCATGATATATTCAAAAAAGATGGAAAACCTTATTCTGAAGAAGAAGTAAAATTTATTTCTAATATTATTAAAGGAGATTAAAGCTAGCCTGCAACAAAATCCAAAACGTCAATAGCTCCCATTCGGTCACTACTTTATTTACACAAACCGTTACATGCAAGTGAACATTAGAACCAACTATGATAAGTTACAATTATTCATCAGAAATTAGGTCATGTCCAAATTATCTAAACTCAAAAATTTATTAGTTTCTGGAAATCTTAGCTTGGCTGCCTTTAATGTTTTGTGAAACAATTCATCTTCTCGTAATTGATAGTAGCATAAAATTTGATTGTAATCTACATCAACCATATCCCCAAATATGGTAGCCGAGTATTTAAAATATTCCAATGCCTCATTATAGCACCCAATATCATACATTAACCCACCTAACTCATAGGATAGGTCGTAATCGTCTTTGATCGAATAGTACTTATTCCATACTGCAATTATAGTTTGCCTCAGTCTTGCTCGTTGCTTTATTGAGATGTTTTTTGATAACAATTTGATGCTTGGAAGAAGACTGATAAAAATTGATGAATCATATGAATTTAATCTAATTAATCCAAGTAAGTCGGACAAACCAACGCTTGCTAAATTTTTATAGACAAGTTTTTTCATAGTATTATGATCATCTAAGTTTGACTGACTTAAATGCTTTTTGTACGCTTCCTTAAACAATTTATATTTAAAAGGTTGCTTGATAAGACTTAGGCAACCAAAGTCAATGCTAAAGTTAGTAGATGAATCAAACATAGATAGACCTCCACTCAAAATACAAAACTGAGATAAAGCATGAAAATTCACCCAAAGCGAAAAACTACCGTGTTTAACAATGTCAGGCTTCTTTCTGGTAGCTAACTCCTGTATTTCTTTATATCCCTTATCCATTGTCAACAAGACCAATCCCATCTTAGAAAGAGAAGAAATGTTTGACAGGCATTCCATGGCTAACTTTGGGAATAGGATATAAGTATCGCTACATGCTTGATTATATTGGCTCAGGATGTTATTAAATATGATGTTTTCAAAAGGAGTCTCCTTTATAGCAGATTTGTAGAATTTAAACTCCATATCACTAATTAACTCATGAGCAGTTTTACCCACAGGGTCAGTCACCGAGTCTATAGAAACCGAACAATTAAATACATTTCCATTTTCAAAGTAGTATAATTCATTTGGTAAGGAATCAAAAAAGTAATTGGCTATAGACAAAATAGGTTGTTCAAGATCTGAAACTGCTATTTTGGATTTGGACTTACGAAGGAATAATTCTTGGCTTTTTTCAGCATCAAAATATGATATATCTAGTATCCCTCGATTATAATACTCTTGTAGTTTGGGATGATTACTGTAGAACTCTAAATTATCTTCTACCATATCACTAAGGACATAACAAAATTTTGTGGAGCACCCATCAGAATCTATCATTAGCTGGTCCAGTTGCTTTATTATATTATAACAAAGTCTACCACTACCTGCCCCTAATTCTAGGATATAAACTATTTTATTTGATCCTAAATTTGATTCTATGTCTTTGAGAAAAGCATAAATGAGCTCTGCATAAGCTGAGGCTGCCAACGAACTATTGGTAATCTGATGTGGCACAATTGAACTACTCCATGCCGCAATACCATTTTGATGATAAAAATCTTTGTTAATCTCCCAAACCAGGCTTTTTGAAAAAAGGGTTTTCTCTTGAATCTTGTAACTAAATGAACTCAACGACATTTTGCTTTTGAAAGTGAATAATCAATATCCACCTAGCCAACTCAAACAAAAGTCAATAAGTTTAAACCCACCTACTTGCAAATATTAGTAGAAGGTAGTAATATTTATGATAGCCAGAAGATTAATTTCAGATTGCCACAGCTAAATGCAATCACTATAAACTAGAATATGACAACTTATTAATCTAAGCCATAGGAACATTCGTCGAATAAACACTTCATAAAATTATCGCTCAATTAACTTCATAGCACCTTAACCTTAATCAGATGTTATGAATGCGATTCAAGACTTTTTCCTGACTTGTGCAGGGATTAACAAGACTATTCTCAAGAGGACTCCCACTGAAGTTAACAAATACGTTGGCATCGGTGCCACGATATTCTTCACTGGAATCTTTGCCACTATAGCTGCGGGTTTCGCATTGTATACAATTTTTAGTTCGCTATGGATAGTTATCCCTGTTGCATTACTATGGGGTCTTATGATCTTTAACCTGGACAGATTTATAGTTTCCACCATGAAGAAGAAAGGTGTCTTCTGGAGAGACTTTGCAACCGCAAGTCCTCGGATAGTGTTAGCTGTGATCATCTCTATAGTCATTGCTAAACCTATGGAACTAAAAATATTCGAGAGTGAAATAGAGTCAGAACTTGTAAAAATGGAGCAAGAGACTTTTAAAGTCCAAGATGAACTAGTTAAGACTAGATATACTGCAAGTATAGATTCTTTAAATACTGAGGTAGCCATTCTCAAATCAGAGATCATAGCTAAGCAAGTCAACAGAGATAGCCTAGTAGCAGCAGCTAATATGGAAGCTGATGGCACAGGTGGATCTATGCAACGAAACTTAGGACCTATCTATGCCACCAAAAGAGCTGCTGCCGATAAAGTACAATCTGAACTAGACTACCTTTTAGCAGTTAACAACAGTTTGATACTAGCCAAGCAGACTAGTATTAACGACCTTAATACTGCACAACAAACAGAACTAAATAATCTCAACCGAGTTAACCTATCAGGTTTTGCAGCTAGGCTAGAAGGTTTAGAAAGAGCAGGTCAAAGGAGTAGTGCAATTTACTGGGCTAATATATTTGTGATGTTACTTTTCATTGCGATAGAGACAGCACCTGTGATTACAAAACTTATCATCGAGCGTAGCCCATATGATTTTGTGCTAGACAAGCATGAGCATGTATTTGCAATGAATCATAGAGCGATAACTTCTAAGCAAACTAATCTAGTTATGAACGAAGTAAATTTTGAAAAAGAAATCGCTTCGTACAAAACTAACTTAGCAGTTAATGCTGAAAAAGAAATCGCTAAAGAAGAGATTAGAAAGAGAATCGAGGAGCTTAAAGAAAAAGCTAGACTAACACCTGACTTCTTGAAGCAATCTAGTTTATTTGGTGCTTAGGTTTTATGTGGTTATTTGTTCTGTAATAGAATTGTTTTGTTCCGTTTTAACCAAACTGTAATAAAGAGTAATCCCCAATGATAAGAGCAGATACCCTCCTATCATAATAGTAGATAACTCAAACTGTTCATTTAACAAAAACCAACCACCATAATAATTGAGTATGCTAAAACCAAAAATGGTTTTAGTCAACTCAAATGGAATTGCAATCCAACTCCTATCCATTAGTGAAGTGTAGGCAAAAATAGAAATACCTACAAAGGCGCCATAAACCAACAATCCCCAATAAGAAAACTTGGGTAACAATTCAACAAAATGAAACTGTATAGCGACATGTAAAGCAAGTTGTATTACTAACCAAAAGATTAGCATTGTACTAGCCTCCGTTTTATACTTGATCTGAGTACGGGCGTCTTCCACATATGTGATAGGATATTTTTCTTCCATATCCACTGGACGCCACCCTGTCTTCTTATACCAAATTCTAAATTTATCGCCCCAATTTTTAGTTCTCCATGAATCCTTCATAAGTTGAAAGATGTGCATAAAGTTGATTAGAAAAGGGTTCCATGTGTTAGCTGCTTTTTTAATCCCGTAAACTGGAGGATTATCCTCGGCCTCCTCTTTAAAAGTACCAAAGAGCTTATCCCAAATTATAAAAATCGCTGAGTAGTTCTTGTCAATATAATCTGCATTAATCGCATGATGTACTCTGTGATGAGCAGGCGTTACGATGATGTGCTCGAGAAAGCCCATCTTATTAATCAGTCTAGTGTGATACCAAAACTGCGCAAATCGATGTAAAGGTGCAATCACAGCCACTACTACCAATGGCACTCCTAACAATGCTACAGGAATGTAGAGAAAAAAATAAACTTCTATAAATCCAGAAATAGGTTGTCGCATACCAGCTGACAAATTAAACTCTTCACTGCTATGATGAATCAAATGCCTATTCCACAAAAAGTTAATCTCATGAGCCCAGCGATGCCGCCAATAATATGCAAAGTCAAACCCTATGAATGCTAATATATAGGCCAATAGGCTAGCTTTCATTTCAATTAGGGCCAAGTGAGTTACCATGAACTCATAACTCATAATAACAACAGTCAGTTTAAGTAAACTTTTGACATTATTAGTAAGACCAGAGCTCACTCCACTGATAGCATCCATTGAGTTATATGCATCCTTTTTAAGAAACCTACTTAACAACCACTCTATGAATAGCATAGAAAAATATGCTATTAAAAGAATCTTAACTGCGTTGGAGTATTGAGTCATATAGTCAATATCGACATTTTATAATTCATCCTCATATATTGATGCCTAAAAATAATTTCCAAAATAATAATTAGTTTATTTGCGTAACCAATTAGTTACTTATATATTCGTAACCATACAGTTACATTTACTAATTAAACATGCGTAATCATGAAACCACAAATTGAAATCAAAAGAGTTTACAAGTATCCTATAGTCGCCGTCTGGAATGCCTTGACTGACAAAGAAGCCTTATCCGATTGGTTAATGGAGACTACTGATTTTGAATTAAAAGTAGGTCATTCATTTAAACTTAAGACTAAGCCTCAAGGGAAATTCGATGGAATACTAAATTGTAAGATTATCTCATTTGATGCTCCTAATAGTATAAGTTATCTATGGCAATCAAATGGAATGAAAAATCCGACAACAGTAAATTGGGTACTTAAAGCAATATCAGAAAGTGAAACTCACCTCCACCTAAGTCATAACGGGTTTGAAGGAGTAAGCGGATGGTTGACTAGACAGATGCTAGGTATAGGATGGAAAAAACTATTGTCAAATAAACTTAAAAACTACTTACAAGATGAGAAGAGATCCATGGCAAGCAATAGCTGATCCTACGAGGAGACGAATCATTGAGATACTTACAGAAGGAGAACAAACTGTAAATCAAATTGCTCAAAATTTTAAAATAAGCAGGCCCGCAATCTCTAAACAACTTAAGGTATTACAAGAGTCTTCATTGATCGAAATAAGTACAATTGGTAGGGAAAGATATTGCACACTAAGTCTAGAGCAATTGAAAGAAATATCGGATTGGATCAAAAACTATGAACATTTTTGGTTGAGTAAATTAGATAAACTAGATCAACATCTAAAAAAGAAATCGCGAAAGTAATTGAGACAGATTCAAAGGATAAACATATGACTTATTTCTATTATATTTAGCCTGTATGAGCAAGGTAGATTATGTCTTCAAATTTCTGTATTTACTTATCGTTATCTGTTTTATTTCTTCATGTGCCGCATTCCAGCCAGCTAGAATAGGTCGAGGTGCAGCAGAACAAATAGATGATACATTAGGAGCACTAACTAACGAGGAGAGATTAAAGGCAATAACAAAGAGTGCAGTAGAAGGAGCAATCTCTGGTTTATCTTCTAAAGATTCTGAGGAAGAAATATCAAAGCTTAGCGTCACACTTTCTGAAACACTAGGAGAAAAACTAAATGAAGTATTTGAGAATCTAGATACCAGAACTCCAGGTGTGAAATTCGCAAAAGGTGTTACTGATTCATTAATCTCTAAAGAAGTAGAAAGGCAGGTGACTACATTCCTCAGTGCTGTAGTCAACAAAACTGGAGGAGATATAAATAATGAAGTAGATCTGCTCACTGAAAATCTAAATCAAAGTATTGCTGAGCTATTTCCTAATCTTGATCGCCAGATAGCTTCACTCGATGGCTCGTTTGAAAAAATATTATCCAATAAGCTAAAAGACAGTCTAAGTCATTTTTTATCCGATGCATTAGGTAATGTCGAGCTAAAAGAATTTTCTCATAAACTAAGCACCGAGCTATTTAATAATGAATTACGAGATACACTTAAGGTTATGGCCGCAGAGATAGCTCGAGAGATAGACCTTACAGAAGATGTACCAGGTTTCCTTGATGTCATATGGAGATATGCTTACCAGTTTTTAGCAATTGCATTTGTGCTGATTGCTGGTCTGATCTACTTTAGGTTTAAACTTAAGCAGCGAGAAGATTATGAAGCAGACCTTACGGAAGCGCTTGCTAAGATGATGGACGAAGATCCTGCCCTACGATCAAAACTTGAGGATAAACTTTTAGAAAAAGATCGTCTCAAGCTGTTTCAAGAGCAGCTGCGCAAAGGAGATAAATCTTAGTGTTTCATAATTGTTGCTCTTTTCATTAAATGGTTAAAGGAGCTTTAATCTTACATTTAGAGGAATAATGAATTTAAATTTCTTATTAAAATTTCAACTTAGTTACAATGTTTGACTTAACTGGAAAAGTTGCTATCATAACAGGCGGAGCGGGCGTACTAGGCAGTGCTATGGCTGTGGGACTTGCCAATGCAGGAGCCAAGATCGGCATCTTGAGTCGTACCAAGTCTAAGGTCGATAATACTGTCACCAAACTCATAGAAGGCGGAGCAGAAGCTGTAGCGTTAGTCGCTGACGTATTAAACGAAGAACAGCTTAATGCGGTTAAACAAATTGTGCTAGACAAATGGGGTAAGATTGATATCCTAGTTAATTGTGCAGGAGGCAACATGAAAGGAGCGACGATCATGCCTGATCAAAATTTCTTCGATTTATCTGTTGATGATTTTAGCCAGGTGACTGATCTTAATCTTAAAGGCACAGTATTACCTACTATAGTCTTTGGTAAAGTTATGGCCGATCAAAAGAATGGAAGCATAGTTAACATTTCTTCTATGGCGGCCCAAAGTGCTATCACAAGAGTCTTAGGGTATTCTGCTGCCAAAGCAGCAGTAGATAATTTTACAAAGTGGATGGCAGTAGAGCTTGCCCAAAAATTTGATGGAAAAATTAGAGTAAATGCAATTGCCCCAGGCTTCTTTATAGCCGAACAAAACAGGAGTTTACTACTCAATGAAGATGGCAGTCTAACTGATCGTGGCAACACTATCATTAGCGAAACCCCAATGAAAAGATTCGGAGAACCCAAAGAACTAATCAGCACCCTACTCTACCTTTGTAGTGATAGTTCAGCTTTTATCACAGGTATTATTATTCCAGTAGATGGAGGTTT
>CALFUQ010000160.1 GCA_937929885.1 uncultured Saprospiraceae bacterium | reverse complement strand
TTAACTCCAATACACGGCGCACCTGATTATGCAGTAGACTGGGACAATGACGGTACCTTTGATGAGTTTGGCATATCAGGTAGTATTTCTCACACCTACGATTCTGAAGGACCATATACTATTGCTGTTGATGGTAGAATGTTTTCGCCGCCTGTGGATCGCACCTACATAACAGATGTTATCCAATGGGGAAATAATAAGTGGCAGAATTTGATGGAGGTATTTCAGAACGCGACAAGATTGAGGACTTTAGGCACTGATGCACCTACTTTAATTAGGGGTTCAAGATTGACACGAATGTTCAAAGGAGCAACTAATTTGAATTCTGATATTAATCATTGGAATATGTCTAATGTGGTAGATATATCAGAGATGTTCGAAAATGCAACTTCTTTTAACCAACCTCTAAACGACTGGGATGTTTCTAATGTAACAGCCATGCTTTCCACTTTCGAAAATGCTAGCTCATTCAATCAACCACTTGATAACTGGGATGTGTCAGAAGTGTTCTTCATGGCAGCTATGTTTTTTAATGCAGATTCATTTAATCAACCACTTGATAATTGGGATGTTTCTGGAGTAGGCAATATGGCATCCTTGTTTGGAGATACAGAAAATTTTAATCAGCCATTATATAATTGGGATGTATCTAATGTAACTAATATGGGATATATGTTTAGTAATGCTGTTTCTTTTAATCAGCCATTAAACAGTTGGGATGTGTCTAGTGCGCTTCTTGTCAGGGGTATGTTTAATAATGCTAAACAATTTAACCAGACCCTAGAGGACTGGAAGCTTTCTTCTGCCACAGACATGACAGCAATACTGGACGACTGCGGTTTGTCTGTCGAGAACTATGACAAGACTTTAATTGGCTGGGCCAATACACTACCTGCAAGAGGCGGTCTTGAATTAGGTGCTCAATCCCTAAAATATTGTAACGGTTCAAATGCCCGTCAGCAGATAGAAAATATAGGGTGGAATATAATTGGTGATGCTAAGCAGTGTTCTGATGTTGCAGGAGAAGAAGAAGAAGAAGAAGAAGAAGAAGAAGAAGAAGAAGAACCAAGAGACACTGATAATCAGCGTCCATTCATAGCCACATACGATGGATTAGAAATAAATCTGCGCCTTGTAAGAACAAGTCCAAGTACAATTTATGATGTAGACTGGGATAATGATGGAGTATACGATGACTTGAATGTAACTAATGCTATTTCTCATACCTATGCATCAGCTGGAGAACATACTATTGCAGTCAGGGGTAATCTTGAAACTCCACCAACCGATCGAAGTAATTTAATTAGAATAGAACAATGGGGAGATATAGAATGGACAAGTATGGATTTAGCCTTTGCAAATTGTGAGCAACTAACTCACCTCGGATCCGACGCTCCTAACTTATCAAATGTAAAGAGCATGCGTCGAATGTTCTTTAATGCCACAAGAGCAAACAGCGATATAAGTAATTGGGATGTTTCCAATGTCACAGACATGTCTGAGATATTTCATAACGCAAGATCGTTCAATCATCCTTTAAGTAATTGGGATGTTTCTAATGTCACAAATATGTTTGGGATGTTTTGGCGTGCAAACACTTTTAACCAATCTCTAAATGAATGGGATGTGTCCAATGTCACTCACATGGGATTTATGTTCTGGTATGCAATTTCTTTTAACCAGCCTCTTGATAACTGGGATGTATCCAATGTAGTACATATGAATTCAATGTTTGAAGATGCAATTACATTTGATCAACCTTTAGGTGGATGGGATATTTCTTCTGCCACACGTTTTTCTGGTGTACTTAGCAACTCCAACATGTCATTAGAGAACTATGACGAGACTTTAATTGGCTGGGCTAAAACCATTACAGAACCAGAAGCTAGTAATATCAGTTTTATTGGTGCTAGCTCTTTAAAATATTGTAAAGGCCAGGATGCTCGTCAGCAAATAATAGATAAAGGTTGGAAGGTAGCTGGTGATGCTTTGGATTGCACTGATGTTACAGATGGAGGTCAAGACCCAGATGATAATGACCAACAATCATTCATAGCCACTTATAATGGCTCTACATTAATTACTTTAAACCCAAGACACGGTGCATCCAACTATGATGTAGACTGGGATAACGATGGTGCCTATGATGAGTCAAACTTATCTGGCAGTGTTTCGCACAACTACTCAACTGAAGGTCCACATACAATCGCAGTTAAAGGAACTATGTCCTCCCCTCCCATAGATCGTAACTATATCACAGACGTAGTCCAATGGGGAGATAATAAATGGCAAAACATGTTGGGTGTATTTGAGGATGCAACCAACTTGCAGAGTTTGGGTACCGATGCACCAGACTTATCCAATGTTACAAGTATGCATGAGATGTTTAAAGGAGCTGTCAATATGAATTCAGATATTAATCATTGGCAAGTTTCTAATGTGGTTGATATGACTCGCTTATTTAATGGTGCAACATCATTTAATCAACCGCTCAACGATTGGGATGTTACTAGCACCACTGGGATGCAATCAATATTTGAAGGTGCAGCACAATTTAATCAGCCACTTGACAACTGGGATGTTTCTGGTGCTGAAAACATGAACAGAATGTTTGAGAATGCCAAATCATTTAATCAGCCAATCGGCAATTGGGACATTTCTTCAGCTAAAAAAATGCAAAGAATGTTTTATGGTGCAGAGCAATTTAATCAGCCACTCAATGATTGGGATTTTCCTTCTGTCCCCTCTTTGTATCTGATGTTTGGTGGTTGTAAGAACTTTAATCAACCATTAAATAATTGGGATGTATCTTCTGTAAGAGATATGGTTAGCATGTTTGCTGGTGCAGAGAGCTTTAATCAGCCCTTAGATAATTGGGACATGTCTAACGTGACTATTATGCGAGGGATGTTTAGTCAAGCTAAACAATTTAATCAGCCTCTTAACAACTGGGATGTATCTAATGTAACTATCGCAAATAACATGTTTCGATTGACCGATTCATTCAATCAGCCGCTTGACAATTGGGATGTATCTAATATCACTGATTTTCAGACCATGTTTATGGATGCAATAGCCTTTGACCAACCTTTAGATGCATGGGATATGTCTTCTGCAAACAATATGCAGTTTATGCTTGACAACTGTGACATGTCAGTTGAAAACTATGATAAGACTTTGATTAGTTGGACAACAACAATACCAAGCCCAGAAGGTCCTTTACGTATAGGTGCTCAATCATTAAAATATTGTGAAGCTGCAGTTGCTCGTCAGCAAATAATAGATAAAGGTTGGAGGGTAACTGGTGATGCTTTGGATTGCACTGATGTTGTAGATGGAGGTCAAGAAGAAGAAGAAGAAGAAGAAGAAGAAGAAAATCCCAATGTCCGAGTATGCGGTCAATTATACGGCATGTATGAAGATGGTGGTGTTAGCTTAGCAACAATCAATCAGAAGACAGGAGAACATAAATTGCTTTCTGATAAGATTAGTTATACTGCAGAGCACTCAGCTTTAGATCCTACAAGAGAGCTATACTCTTTTATTGGTCAAGTGGCTGAAGATA
>CALFUQ010000159.1 GCA_937929885.1 uncultured Saprospiraceae bacterium | reverse complement strand
AAACTCAGAATGTTGGTGCAAACCAACAGCAAGAATTTTTTCTTAAAAGACGACAAGCTTCTTGTTAATTGCTACAATGGATTGTTTGAAGCATCAAAGAATGAATTACTCAAACTAAATAGCCCTATTAAAAGAGACACTTCCAAACTAAAGAAGATAAGACCTAATCGATCTTACTCCTCCATCATTGATAGCAAAAATACTTTGTGGAATGCAAATGTGATTTCGGGCCTGACAAGAATATCGGGTCAAGACACTTTTTATTTTAAGTCCCTTTCTAACGTGTTTAACGCTACAATTTCTAGACTTATAGAATTGGAAAATGGATTGATCTGTGCAGTTACAAAAGGAGAAGGAGTCATCCTTATTAAAGATAAAACTTACAGGCAAATAAAATTGGAGGATGGACTCTCAAGTAATTTTTGTTACGATGTAAGTACTGAGGAGAATAAAATTTTTGTTGCTACTAATAAAGGGGTTAGTATTATTACCCTAAATAAATATAAAGAATTAGATTTTTCCATAAACATATTAGATATGCATCATGGACTTAAATCTAATGAAGTTCAAGATGTAGAATACGATGATGGTGATTTATATCTTGCCACTAATGCAGGTCTAGTAAAATTTGATCTACAAAGCACTAAGAAGTATAATCAAGAAAAACAATTATTCATTCAGGATTTCATTGTCAATGGCACTAAGAGAAATGTGTTAGATAAATATGAGTTGGGTCCGTTTGAAAATAATATTAGAATTAATTATATCGCGCCAGATATCTCTTCAAGTCTTGGTACTATTTACGCTTATCAGCTAGAAGGTGTTGATGATCATTGGATACATACGGCATCAAAAGAAACGCATTATAGTAATTTAGTTTCGGGGTCATATAGATTTAAGTATAAGTTAGCTTCGGCTAATGACATAGATGATGATTTTAAATTTATAGATATATCTATAGAGCCAAGATTTATTCATTCTATGAGATTTAAGTTTTTAATCCTGTCGTTTTTAGGTTTGCTATTTGCAGTGCCATTATATTTTTCTCACTTTTCACAAAAACAGAGTTTTCTTAATTCATTAGTGCAGAAAAAGTCTTCAGAGGTAGATGAAAAAATGCGTCTCTTAGAAAGATCAAATGCAAGGTTGGTTTCATCTAATAAAGAATTAGAACAGTTTGCTTATATCGCTTCTCATGATTTGCAAGAGCCTATAAACACCATTAAGGGTTTTAGTGATATACTTAAAAATAAATTTCAAGAAGATAATGATTCAAAGGCATTAGAAATGCTAGGGATGATCAGTAGTTCTTCTTCTAGAATGAAGTCTCTGGTCCAAGACCTACTTGTATTCTCTAGAATTGGAAAGACCAAGAAGAAATCCATGGTCGATATGAACTTGCTAATGGAGGACATATTAAAAGATATGACCGAAAGGATTAAAAATAATAATGCAAAAGTCTCTTGGGCTAACCTACCTTACATACCTGGCTATAGAGTTGAGCTACGATCCTTGTTTCAAAACTTACTGTCCAATGCGATGAAGTTTCAGAAAGAAGGTATAGATCCGGTAATCAACATTACTGCTAAAAAGTTAGGATCAGGTGTTGAGTTTAGCGTTAAGGATAATGGTATTGGGATAGGACCAAAGCATAAGGAAAGAATATTTGAGATTTTCCAAAGGCTACATAATAAAGATGAGTACGAAGGCACAGGTATAGGTCTTGCTCATTGTAAGAAAATAGTAAACCTTCACCATGGAGATATCTGGGTAGAATCAGAATTAGGTAAAGGATGTAATTTTAAATTCACACTAGAAATTTAAATAATATGAGTACAGTTTTAAAAAATGTAATGTTAATTGACGATGATTATGCGACTAACTATTTGCATCAATTGTTTTTAGAAGAATCAGGGAGGGTAGAAAACATTATGGTTGCTAAAAGTGCAGACGAAGCTTTAACAACACTCAAAGAAGGTTTAGAAAATAATCAGATTCCGGAAGTTATATTTTTAGATATCAATTTACCAGCAAAGAATGGTTGGGAGTTTATAGATGAATACTCAGAAATCGTAGGCGAAGCATCTAAAAATTCTAAAGTAATTATGCTGAGTACTTCTGAGAACCCTAGAGATATGGAGAAAAGTAAAGAGTATAATTTGATAAAAGAGTATAGGATAAAGCCGCTCTCCGTTGACATCATAAATGAAGTTGTCAACAAGTATTTTTAGTCCTCAATTATAGCTACTACTCTTGCTGGTGCTGCAGAGCCTCCTACTATTTTAAGTGGGAAGCATGCTACTTTAAATCCAATATGAGGAAGTGCATCTAGATTTGTAAGTTGTTCCATGTGGAGATACTCCTTCTCAGTACCTATCAAGTGAGCTTCCCAAAATAAATTTTCGTCACCAGTCTCCTTTGCTTTCTTAATCAAATAGGGTAGTGGCAAATCCCATCCCCACGCATCGATACCCATAACTTTTATTCCTTTATCTATTAGGTATTCTGTAGCTGCTCGACTCATGCCTGTACCTGTGCTAAAAAATTCTTTGGTTCCCATCAATTTATCTCTGCCTGTTTTGATAAGCACAATCATCCCTTTTTTAAGTACGATGTTTTCTTGTTCTAAAAAAGATACCACATCGTCTCGAGTAATAACATCAAAATCTTTCTTATGCTTCATGTCTATGACTACGCCATCACCATAACACCACTCAAGAGGTATCTGATCGATGGTCTTTGCAGGTTTTCCTTCGCAAGTAGGACCATAATGCCACGGAGCATCCAAGTGAGTTGTAGAGTGTACACCTAGTTTTTGAATCATATCATCAGCCCATCCTACAAACCCTTTAGGAAATAGCTTTTTAGGTAACCCTAGGTATCTAATTAGCAATTTGGCTTTTTTATGGGCTTTGTGCTTGATTTTTACCTTCATAAACCAAGGGTCGCCATCATTGTATTTAATGGGTTTTGTGAGATCTATAATTTTCATTCTAAAAAAATTGATTTATTACCAACCATCTCACTCAAGGTAGGTGTCTAAAGGGATAAATAGATTAAATAAATCAAAATTTTATAATGATGAAACTTAACCCTAACATGAAATGGAGCTTTTTGATTCTGGTATCATTGAGCTTTTTTATGCAGTCTTGCTTAGAAGACAGCTGTAACGAGACACGTACATTTATCGAATCAGTACCTGTCTATGTAGATGAAGCAACTATAAGAACAGACATTACCTACAACGCTTCTAGAGCGCTGGAGAATGCTGGAAAGATATATAGCTACGGCAAGTATATCTTCATTAATGAACAAAGAGAAGGTCTCCATATTATTGATAATTCGGAGCCAACATCCCCTCAAAATATTGGGTTTATTAATATTCCTGGAAATTTTGATATGGCAATCAGAGATGATGTACTTTATGCAGATAGCTACATAGATCTCTTAGCTATAGATATATCAGATCCTACTAATCCTGATCTGCTTTGCAGATTAGAGTCCGTATATAATCAGTATGAGTTTTGGGAAGACAGAGGGTACTTAGTTTACTGGGAAGAGACAGAGAATACCATAGAGGTAGATTGTCAAGATCCTAGATGGAGCCAGGATGTATTTTTTGAGAATAATAATAGATTTAATACGATCGATGTTGCACTAGATGCTTCAGGTGCATCCCCTAGTGCTGGTGGCGGTGCAAAAGGAATAGTAGGTGTAGGTGGATCAACAGCAAGATTTACCATCACCAAAAATCACCTCTATGCGGTCGATCAAGGAAGTATGTACATTTTTGATTTAGAAGTAGCACAGAAGCCTGTGCAGCAATCTACTGTAGCGCTAGGCTGGGGGATTGAGACTATCTGGCCTTATAAAGATTTGTTATTCATCGGAGGTAATACTGGGATGCAAATATTTAATAATGATATTCCTGAGCGTCCATATTTCTTATCTGAGTTTTCTCACGCTAGGGCATGTGATCCAGTAGTTGCTGATGACAAGTATGCATATGTAACGCTTAGAGATGGATCTGCTTGTGAATCATTTAGTAATCAACTAGACGTCATAGATATTGCAGATTTAAAATCTCCACAACTCGTCAAGTCATACCCTATGGATAATCCACACGGGTTGTCCAAAGTCAGAGAGCATTTATATATCTGTGAAGGTCAAGGAGGGTTCAAAGTATTTGATGCTTCTGATCCAGAAAAAGTAGATAGTAACCTTTTAGATCATGTGAAAGGGATAGTTGCTTACGATGTAATTGCATTAAGCGAAGATCATATCATCGTGATAGGAGATGATGGCCTATACCAATTTGATGCTACTGATAAAGATAATTTGAAAGAGCTCAGTTTGATTTCTGTTCCTAAATAATATCTCAACCCTATACAAATGAATAAATTATTAAAAATAATGTTAGCTGCTTTTGTGCTACTTACCTGGAATCAGGTAAGTGGTCAAAGGTTTGTAACTAAGAAATTAAAAGGTAAATCAGATATCAAAGAGGAGGTAGTCGTATACCTGAAGTCTGGAACGATGTTCTCAGGGTATGTTAAAGAGTGGAAAGTAGGAGAGCTAATCACGATAGTAACGGATGCGGGCGGAGAGTACACGTTTAAGGGAGATACCATAGAAAAGGTATTGCAGATGAAGTTGTACGAGAAAAGTATGAACACAAAATTTGAGACTCCATATAACTTTAAAGAGTCTGGGATTTATTACGCTATTAAGGGGAGTTTTATTAAGGGTAACAATGGAGATCGTGCAAATGAAAATCCTGGTTTAGGAATCTCTGCTCTTGTTGGTAAAAGATTTAATCGATTGGTAGGAGTAGGGGTAGGTGTAGGCTACGATTCTTATATCCTAGAGTCAGGTGAGCGAGTGGTCCCTATTTTTGTAGAGGCATCAGGATATCTATCTCCTAAACATACTACTTTGGCTTATGGATTATCGGCTGGTTATAGCCTTGCTTTCAATAATCAAAATTATGGTATAATCGATGCTAAAGGTGGTCTGATGGCCCACCCGACAATAGGTATGCGATTCGGAAAAAGGTCAATGAAGTATACACTTGATTTGGGATATAGATTCCAGAAAGCGGAATTTACTTATAGAGACTTATGGGATGGTAGATCAAGGCGTGAACAAAGATTGTTGTATAAAAGAGTAACACTCAGATTTGGTGTCTTATTTTAATAAAGAAGGAGTTACATCCATTACATTTGGAAGAGACATTAATTGTGAATGCAAGAACAATCACTACATATCGATACTAAAAAACGCGAGTGGCAGAAAGTCATTGACGGGTGTGTAGATAATAAAAGGAAGTCGCAGGAGAAATTATACAAGCATTTTTTTCCAACGATGGAGCGGATGATTAGAAGATACACACAGGATGATGATCAGGTGATAAGCATTCTTAATGATGGATTCTTGCGAGTGTTTAAAAAGATTCATCTATATGAACACAAAGGATCTTTTGAAGGATGGATTAGAAGATTAGTTTATCATAGCCTGAGTGACTACTTCAAGCGAAATGCTAAAGATTTAAAATTTTTAGTCTTCGATGATTTTAAACGCGAAAAGCCTGTCAGGGCAGATGAGAGTTTATACTATGACGATCTAATTAAACTAATAAATAAATTACCTGAGAAGCATATGAGAGTATTTCAATTGTATGCTATCGAAGGGTTCTTACACAGAGAAATAGGGGAGCAGATGAGCATAAGTGAAAATACAAGTAAATGGTACTTAAGCGAAGCAAGAAAAATATTACAAAAATCTATCGCCAAAAACTTCGGTGAACAATATACAGATGCAGGATAATAGTAAAGACATATTTGCAAATAAGGGCTGGGAAGCAATGGAACTTACCTTAGACAAAGAAATGCCCCAGAAAAAGAAGCGTAGGTTTTTTATCTGGTGGTTTTTTGGTGGCATCTTGTTGGTTGCTGCCTTGCTTATTTATAAGTTTGATCTTGTCGGCATAAAACCAAATATAGTTAGCATACAGAAACAGAATGAAGATGTGGTTATAGATAAATTCTCTAAAATAATAGAATCAACTACTCCTGAAACGGCGGAAGAATATATAGCTCCAAGTGAATCTAAGTTAGAGATTATTGAGCAGTCTGGTAGTCAAACTAAGGAGGAAGTAAGAAATCCTATTAAGCAGAATGCAGATTTTGTAATACCTGCACAAGAAGAAGTAACAAACCCAGTGCAAGGGATTGAAGGAGCAAGGGAAAGTAAAAATGAAATCCAAGAAATAAGGATTAAAACTAAGTCATCTAAGGTAGATCCACTATATCCTATATCAGTCACGAATCAAGAACCAATTACTGAAAACATAGCAGCTCCTACTACAGACAAACCTAATGTACCAATTGTGGGAAATCCTGTGACAAAAATAGAGACAGAAGAGCTGAATAATACGAACTCAGTAAAAGATGTAGCAGTATCTGAAACATTAAGTAAATCAGAGAATCTTGTTGACCATAACTTTAGAGATGCTATCGAGCAACCGTTAAAGGAAAGGCTACTATTAAATATCGCGATGCTTAGTCCATATACAGATTTAGGTGAAATAAATTTTGAAAGAGATTTAACTATAATTAATGTAGAAGAGAAGAAACTAAGCTATTGGTATGCAAGTGCAGGAGGTAGCTTGGGTTGGGGGCCTATAGAAGACCTAATGGACGTAGGGGCTCATATTGATTTTGGATTTAGTTTCCATGATAAAATTGATTTAGGATTAACTATTGGTTTAGGTGCATTTAGATATGCTACTTCTACAACAGAAAAGTCCTTAATCTCAGGGGCAGGTCGTAACGTTTTCTCTTTAGATGAAGCTCAGAATATTCTAAATAGTTCTTTTAATAATACTTCCTACCTAGATTTTGGAACACATTTAAATTGGCATGCCGCTGAGAAGTTTAGTATAAGAGTTGGGGCTGGTTATAGCTACTTGTTTACCTCTATGTTTAACAGAAATAATGGTGCAGAAAATGATGTATTGGGTGCGCCAATTGGGGGCCCATTAGACATGATGGATGTAGAAGTTGCAGTGGAGCCTGGAGAGAATTTCACGTTTGAATATAACCTTTCACAAAAGTGGTTTCCATACACCAGTATCGGATTACAGTATGGTATCAATGATAAGTTAGCTTTAAACTTTGCTTACAGAAAAGTGTATGGTGAATTATTCGAACAGTCTTCTAACCCACTTTCTATGGATAGACTAAGACTCGGTATACATTATAGATTTCTAAAGAAGGCTAGTAAACGATAAAAGATTCAGTAGACTTATTCTCATTGCCAGTAATCTTCATAAAGTAAACTCCAGCACCTAGATTTTCTTTGATAAGAACTTGTATTCTCATAGACTCTAGAGTAGAAGGAGTGAATTTTTGATGTTGAACCCACCTACCCATAGAATCAAAAATGTCTACCTCATGAGTTACTAACTCCTTTGGCAAATACTCAACGAATAGATTAGAGTTTGAGGAAACTGGATTTGGTATAATCTTGATTTCAGATGTGTTATCCGCAGCGTATAAATTTTCTAGTTGATTGAGAGCTTCATTAAGGTCTAGTCTAGCACCAGTAACATTCAGATTTAAGAGACATTCTTTTTTTATTGCGCTTGAGTATATGATGTCTCTTACTATAATCGCAGTTCCTTGAGGATCTGTAAATAGCTGATCGCTGAAACCTTCTCTATCTGTAGCATACATTAACCCGATAGCTCCTGCTACATGAGGAGTTGAAGCAGATGTCCCGCTAAAATCATTATAGGAATTTTGTATTGAGGTTGATATAGAACCATCACCAGGTGCAGCTATGTCTACGTCCCTACTTCCATATCCAGAATCACTTGCTAGATCTTCATTTCTGGTGATATTATTCACTACCATCAAGAATTCGCTAGGACAATTTGCAGGCATATCACCAACTTCATCTATGTTCACATTTTTATTAGGTGGAGCTACGGCACTTAAAATACCCGCTTGTCCGAGCTCATCATAAACGGCACACCATAATGGATACTCAGTGGCAAATGCGTTATCTATTCCAGACGAAAAGTTAGTGGCAACTACCAGTGCTCCTTCTTGTCCATTCGTAGTGTTAAATAGTCTACGCTGGGTTAATGCATAATTATAACTCTCAATAATATCTGAAACGAAGGCTGCACCAGAAATAAGCATCATCTTGATATCCCAATTAACACCACTGATTCCAGATCTGTTATTTCCTTTAGCACCGATTATGCCTGCTACTCCAGTACCATGTGTTCTACTGCGAAGATCTCCATTACCTGAGGTTGTATTTACACCAAAGTAGTCATCTATATAACCATTTTCATCATCATCTACACCATTGCCAGGAGTCTCTGCTTCATTGATCCAGATGTTGTCTTGTAAGTCTTCATGTTCGATGTCATAACCATTATCGATAATAGCTACTACTATCTCGTGGCCATCAGTAGTTTTTCCACCTGTAGTTTTATCCCAAGCGTCTGGCGCACTTATCAGATTTAGATTCCACTGCTCAGAGAAGTCTACATCATTAGGGATGGTAGATCTAAGCGTCGTCTTAGCATCTATATAAAATGATATAACCGATAGGTTTTTGTCTAAATAGTTTTCTATGTCATCCTTAGATACTGAACTTGAGACAATTAGACTAGATATAGATAAAGACGGGAAAATTAATTTGGTTTTAATTTCTTTAGCACCAATACCAAGGTATTCAGCTAGGTCTGATTCAGAAACAATTGACTTATTATTTTTTAGTTGTAGGATGTACCTATGCTCAGTTTTCGGATCATTTTCGATAGGGCTACTGTATGCTAAGAGGGGAAGAATAAAAGTTAATAAAACTAAATACCGTGAGATCATGCTTAGTTCGGATTTGTATTCTTTTAAACGGGTCAGTAAGGTTTAAGTTATGTGATCCAGTTATTTAATTCTTCTCAATGTTATCCATTTAACAATTAAGGGCAAGTATCGCAAACTTCAAGGCAAAAAAAAAGCCAACAAACGTCGGCTCATATATTCTAATACAAATATTATTAGTACCTGTTATAGTTGTCTCTATCTCGATTGTAGCCTCCGCCACCACCGTCTCTTCTGCCGCCGCCATCT
>CALFUQ010000158.1 GCA_937929885.1 uncultured Saprospiraceae bacterium | reverse complement strand
TTCCCAATAAGTAACTGGACTGAGTTAGATGTGTGGCAATATCTTGCTGAAGAAAAAGTGGACTTACCATCTTTATACTTTGCGCACGAAAGAGATGTTTTTGAGAGAGATGGAGTATTGCTTGCAGACTCCCCTATCATGAATAAGCGTCCAGAAGAAAAAGCATTTAAACAGAAAGTTAGGTGTCGAACGATCGGTGACATGACCTGTACAGGTGTATGGAAATCTGAAGCATCAACTGTAGAAGATATTATTGCAGAAATTGCAACCACAAGAATGACAGAGCGAGGAGGTAGAACAGATGATAAGAGAAGTGAAACCAGCATGGAGGACAGAAAGAAAAAAGGATACTTCTAAGAACTAATTATGGCAAATACACCTTCAAAAATGGTAAGCGAGTTATTAAGATTTACGACAGCAGGATCTGTAGATGATGGTAAGTCTACGCTCATAGGTAGAATGCTATATGATAGCAAATCAATCTACCAAGATCAGTATGATACGATTAAGCAAGTAAGCGAAAGACGAGGTGAAGAAGGTGTAAACCTAGCCTTACTCACCGATGGGCTAAAGGCAGAAAGAGAACAGGGAATAACTATAGATGTAGCTTACAGATACTTCTCTACTCCAAAGAGAAAATTTATAATTGCAGATACTCCTGGTCATATCCAATATACTAGGAATATGGTTACAGGTGCTTCGACTGCAAATGTTGCATTAATACTTATAGATGCAAGACATGGTGTTGTAGAGCAAACGAAGAGACATGCAATTATTGCATCGCTTCTACAGATACCACATATCGTAGTTTGTATAAACAAAATGGATCTTGTAAATTATTCGCAAGAAAAGTATGACCAAATACAAAATGACTTTGAAATATTTGCTGCCAAACTTGATGTAGTAGATGTGCACTTTATTCCAATATCAGCACTTCTAGGTGACAACATCGTACACAGGTCAGATAAGACCTCTTGGTATGAAGGTCCTACGCTAATGTACTATCTAGAGAATGTACATATAGCAAGTGATCATAACTTTATTGACTGTAGATTCCCTGTACAGTTTGTCGTAAGACCATATTCAGATGAGTATCACGACTACAGAGGTTATGCTGGTAGGGTTGCAGGAGGCGTATTTAAAGTGGGTGACGAAGTAACTTTGTTACCATCAGGATTTACAACTAAAATTTCTAAAATAGTGGGTCCTCGTGGTGAACAGAACCAAGCTTTTCCTCCAGAGTCTGTAACCTTGTTGATAGAAGATGATTTTGACTTAAGTAGAGGCGACATGATCGTTAGAGCAAACAATCAACCAGAAAGCAGTCAGGATATTGAGGCCATGGTGTGTTGGTTCGATAGTTCTAAAAGCCTAATGGAAAGAGGCAAATATTCTATACTGCATACGACACAAGATGCAAGATGTGTAGTAAAAGAAATAAGATATAAGCTTGACATCAATACACTCCACAGGAATGTAGAAGATAAAGCTGTTAATATGAATGATATAGCAAGAGTAGTTCTTCGTTCTACGAAACCATTGTTTACTGATGAGTATCGTAAAAATAGGATTACAGGTTCTTTCGTTCTTATTGACGAAGGCACTAACAGTACTGTTGGCGCTGGTATGATAATCTAAATATCTGTTTAGCATTATTTTAAAAATGGTGCTTATTATCAATCAAAAATAATTAAGTGAGAATTTTAGTTACTGGAGGTGCAGGCTTCATAGGCTCTAATCTTGTGGGTGCGTTACTACAGGACAAGAGAGTTTCTTTCGTGCGGGTTCTTGATAATTTAGCAACAGGATTTAAGTCCAATCTTGTAGAATTCCAAGACCATGAAAGTTTTGAACTGTTACAAGGAGATATAAGAGACATAGAAACTTGTTTAAAAGCTACTGAAGGTATAGACCGTATCTCACATCAAGCAGCACTTGGATCTGTACCAAGGTCAATAAAAGATCCACTTACAACTAATGATGTAAATGTTGCTGGCACCCTAAATATATTTCGTGCTGCAGTTGAAAACAATGTTGATAGAGTCGTATTCGCCGCATCATCATCTACTTATGGAGATAGTAAAGGTCTTCCTAAAGTAGAACACACAATTGGGAATCCTCTATCTCCTTATGCAGTAACTAAGTATGTGAATGAGTTGTACGCAAGTGTTTTCGCTACAACTTATAAGTTTAAATATGTAGGCTTGAGATACTTTAATGTTTTTGGACCAAAGCAGGATCCTAACGGTGCATATGCTGCAGTGATACCATTGTTTTTTAAAGCAGCAATCGAAAATCAAGCACCGACAATAAATGGTGATGGCTCATTTAGTAGAGATTTTACTTTTGTGCAGAATGCAGTCCAAGCAAATATCTTATCACTATTCAGCGATAACGATGATGCGCTGAATCAAATTTATAATGTTGCCGTTGGAGAACGAATCTCTCTTAACGAGTTGTGGGATAACATCACTGAGATTACTGGGTCAGCAGCGAAAGCAATTTATGGTCCTGAAAGAGAGGGAGACATTCCTCATAGCTTAGCAGATATATCTAAAGCGAAAAGCTTACTAGAGTATAACCCGTTGTTTACAACCAGAGCAGGACTTGAAAAAAGCTACGACTGGTATAACAACTTGTAGACTAATAGAATCAATTATTCATTATTTCTTTTAATCAGCAATTTTAGACTTGAACCCTAAGAGAGGGGCTTTCGTTGTTTGTAACAATGGGCTTGGACATTTTACGAGAGTTACAAGAGTAATTTCTCTATTGATTAAAAACAATAGAGATATACGTATCGATTTGTATTGTGCTAAGAGACACTTTGATATCAAATCAGATGACCCTTTAGTTGCAGATTTAATGATCTCGGATCGAGTAAATATACATTATACAGCACCAAATGTTTATTGGTTAAATGATGAACCTGTTACTGCTTTAAAGTATGACGAGTCTATATACGAAACATCGGAAATTCAGTCTGCAGATTTTGTGATTTCTGATAACATTACTGAAGTTTTAAACTATAGAAGCGATGCTATTCTGATGGGATCTTTCTTGTGGTCTGAAATATATCAATATCACTTTGCTGATAATGATTTTGCAAAAAAGTTTATAGAACAAGAAGTAGAACTATTGGAAAAGCACAAACCAACAGTTATCTGTTTGCGTGACTTTGCGATGAATTACATCAGCAAATATGCAAGCCCTTATCCAATAGACTTTATACTCGATGAAAAATTCGTAAAACAAAAGAAAGAAAAAGTGAATTCAGTGTTAGTTAGCCCAGGAGGTACCGAGACTACCGTTTCATTAACTGTAGAATTAGTGAAAGCACTTAAAGCATTTAACCTGGATGTATTTGTGCCTAACAGATTGAAGAACAAATATCCTGAGTATGCTAAAAGTTTTGACTACAGTACTAACTCTTTTAAAAATTTAGACATTATCGTAGCCAGAGCAGGAATCGGGACTATTACCGATTCAATAAAATATAATATTCCCATAGTGTGCATCGGAGGTGATGACAATTATGAAATTCAATTCAACAGCAATAAGGTTGATAAATTAGGTTATGGGATTAACGCAAAAAACAATATTACAGAAGCACTAGATGCTATAAAAAGTTTAACTCGTATCGAAAATTACACTGTCACACAATCAAAACTTAGACAGGTCAAAACTAATGGCCTTAATCAAACAATTAAATATATAGAATCAAGATTATGATTGAGATCAGTAAAGAAATATACTACATAAGAGAAGATGACACATTGTTTGATGTGATCAAAGCCTTCGAAAAAGCATCGAAATCAAAGCGCCCTACAGGGATTGCTGTTCTAGTCGATGAGGACCTAAAAGTAATAGGTTCTTTCACTGATGGTGATGTAAGACGTGCATTAGTTGCAGGACAATCTCTTGAATCTAAAGCAGCATTAATAGCAAATAAAAGTCCTATAAGTTTCTTAGAAACTAAATCCTATAAAGAAATTTTAGATGAGCTTCCTCTAGAACTACAGAAGAGAGGTCGAAAAAGCAAAAAATTCTTAAGTAAGATTATCATTGTAAACGAAGAAAATGAGCTCGTGGGCATACTGGACTATCACCAGTTGTGGGAACAAAAAGTTGCAACGCACAGACACATTGTTGTCTTAGGCCTGGGGTATGTTGGCTTAACGCTTGCCGCTGTAATGGCAGAAGTTGGGTATCTAATATCAGGAGTAGATACTGATGCGAATAAAATAAAAACCCTCAAAGAGGGCAAGTCATATATTCATGAAGTTGGACTAGAAGATCTAATTAAAGAACATGTAGGAAAAAACTTTCAACCTGTCTTAGAGATACCTGAAGAAGGAGATGTATATGTTATATCTGTAGGTACGCCAGTAAAAAGAGTTCATGCTGATAAAAACCCTGAACCGATTATGGATTACATTAAAAGTGTATCTGCATCTATAGGTAAAAAGTTATCTAGAGGAAATCTTGTGATTCTAAGATCAACGGTACCTGTGGGTACAACAAGAAAAGTTGTTATCCCTTTGCTAGAAAAAGAATCTGGCCTTATCTGCGGTCAAGATTTCCATGTAGCATTTGCACCTGAAAGAACCGCAGAAGGTAAAGCACTCAAAGAACTTAGAGAGCTCCCACAAATTATTGGAGGATTTAATAGTGAGTCGACAGAAGCAACTGCTGCTGTTTTTAGAGAACTAACAAGCACCATCGTAAGAGTTTCTTCTTTAGAGGCTGCCGAGATGGTTAAGCTAGTGAATAACACATTTAGAGATCTTGTATTTGCATACTCTAATCAGGTGTCACAGATAGCTACTAAATTCAACATCGATGTTTTTGAAGTTGTAAAAGCTGCTAACCAAGGGTATCCAAGAAACCCTGTTCCTTTACCGAGTCCAGGAGTTGGCGGACCTTGTTTAACGAAAGACCCTTACATCTTTGCAAAGGTCGCAGAAGAAGCATTGGACAACCAAAACACCCTATTCGAAACCGGAAGGCTTGTAAATGAACTAATGCATAGCAATATTGCTAACAGGATTAAAGAACAGTTGCAATCACTAGGTAAAGATCCTAAGAAGGTTTCTATCCTAGTTTGTGGTCTAGCATTTAAAGGGAACCCCGAAACAGGTGATGTAAGAAACTCTTCTGCTGTTGAAATCTATCATTTACTAAAAGAGGATTTTGATAATGTTACAGGACATGACCCTGTAGCAACCATAGAAGATATAAAATACGAAAAGGTAACTCCAACAGCTGGTAGCCTAGATAGTGCTTTCGAAAACTTAGATGTTGTATTGTTTTTAAATAATCACAAGTCATACGAAAATTTAAATCTATTTAAGCACATCAGAAAAATGAACGATAATCCAATCGTATTTGACGGTTGGAATCTGTATAGAGAAGATGATATTATGAAAGTTAGGCCATGCGTATACATGGGACTGAGTCATACCAAAACATCAATAACTAAGTAAATGAAAGTACTAGGAATAATCCCAGCAAGAGGAGGGTCTAAAGGAGTAAAGAAAAAGAACATTAAACTTCTTGGCGATAAGCCTTTGATCCAATACACGATCGATGAAGCGAAAAAATCAACCTTGGCAAATGTAGTATTGTCAACTGATGATCCGAAGATAGCAGAGATTTCAGCACAATGTGGATTACCTGTTCCTTTTATGAGGCCTGAGTTATTGGCTACTGATTCTGCAAAGTCGATTCCAGTAATGCAACACGCATTATCATTTATGGAGGAGCATGATGGGGTAAAATATGATGCTATCATGATGTTACAACCCACTACCCCATTTAGACTAGCAAGTGATATTAATGAAGCTATAGAAAAAATGGAAGCGACGAACAGTGATAGTGTAATCAGTGTAATAGACGTAGAAGGGCACCATCCAGCGAGGATGAAATATTTAGAGAATGGGACGCTAATTGATCCTGCCTTCTGTGAAGAAGTGGAGAATCAACCTAGACAAGAACTACGTCCTATGTATTTAAGAAATGGAGCCATCTACCTAACTAAAAAGGAAGTGCTTTTAAATAACTCTTTCAAGGGAAATACTTGCCAAGCGCAAATAATGCCTCTCAACAGATCGGCAAACATTGACACAGAGCACGATTTTGCATACGCCCAATGGGTACTAAAAGAAGTTTTGAAATGGGACGCGTAATACTCCATTTAGAAAGTAATAGATACTCTGATGAAGCACTGTCGAAGCTTGATAGTATGTCTGCTTTGACCAAGCTATCATTTGATACTCAAGATGAGTTTCAGAAGTATATTGATGAAAATTCGTTTGATACAATTTTCACAAGGCTAGGTCTTAATATTGATGAAAAGATAATCGAAGCAAGCCCAGATTTAAAATATATAGTTACCTCAACAACTGGGCTCAACCATATAAATATAGATGTCGCAGCAAAACGTGGAATTCATGTTGTAAGCCTTAAGGGGGAAACTGAATTTTTGAATTCTATAAAGAGTACTGCTGAGCACACCTGGGCTATCCTATTAGTTTTGATAAGGAAGCTTGATCTCGCGATAGCAGATGTTAAAAATGGATATTGGCGAAGAGCCCCTTTCCTTTCTACTGAGTTAGACCAAAAGACCATAGGAATTATAGGATACGGCAGACTAGGAAAAATTGTGGCAAAATATGCAGAGGTTTTTGATATGAAAGTATTAATTAACGACATAGACCCTAATGCATACGGAAAGTCTTCTTACGAAAACACACCATTGGACATACTTTTAGAGCAAAGTGATATCGTTTCTATACATATACCTTCGAACCAAGAGAATCTTAAGTTTTTTAATAAAGAACTTATCGAAAAAGCAAAAAAAGGCTTTATCCTAATTAACACATCTAGAGGAGAAGTTGTAAATGAAGCAGACATCTTAGAGGGCTTAGTTTCTAAGCAAATATCTGGTGTCGCAACTGATGTATTATACGGTGATAGTACTTGGGAGAATCGCAGTACCGCCGATCACCCAATGGTAGCGTATGCTAACCAAAATACCAATCTGATTATTACTCCTCACATGGGCGGTTACGCTTATGAGTCGATTATAAGAACCAGAGATTTTATTACGAACAAATATTTAAACATTATATCATGAGTACACTGATAATTGCAGAATGCTGCCAAAATCATAATGGCGATCAAGAGATTTTAAAAAGGATGATACATACTGCTGCTGAAAGCGGATCAGACTATGTAAAAATCCAAGCGATAAGATCTAAAGAATTAACCTTCAGAGAGAGATTTGAAAATGGTGAGCAAGATGAAAGTGGAGAAACTAAAGTTATAAAAAGACCATACGGTACTGAACTTGAAAGACTAAGCAAATTAGATCTTACGCAAGACCAAGAAGCGTGGTTTGTAGAAGAGTGTAGAAAGGCAGGAACAAAAGCATTGACAACTGTCTTTAGTAGGACTGGAGTACAAGAAGTAAAAGACATGGGTTATGCTGCAATGAAAATTGCAAGTTATGACTGTGCATCTTATCCAATGCTAGAGGACATCAAAAAGCACTGGAATAAAATATTTATCTCTACTGGATCTACCTATGACGATGAAATAAAGCAAGCAGCTGAAGTGTTAGAGGGTACAGATTTTGAGTTTTTACATTGTGTAACTATCTACCCTACCCCACTAGAAGAACTTCACCTTAAGAGAATAGAATACCTTAAGCAATTTACTCCAAAAGTCGGATACAGTGATCACTCTAAGCCAGCTACAACTGGACTTTGGGCATGCAAGATTGCAATAGCCCTAGGTGCTAGCTGTATAGAAAGACATTATACTATACTTAAGCCAGATGAGAGCAGAGATGGTCCAGTATCTATTACTCCAGCAATGGTAAAAGAATTAAGAACATTCGATGCATTAGAAAATGAAGAACAGTGGGACATCATCAAAAAAGGATTGCCAGACTGGGAAAAATGTATGGGGGACTCTTCTAGAAAACTTTCTAAGACTGAATTACTAAACAGAGATTACTACAGAGGAAGATTTGCAAGTAAGGTAGGTGAAAAAGTAATCTACAACTGGGAAGAGAACGCGATTCTAGCTTAATTAAAAAGCAATCTGGTTCAAACAAATTAAAGATGAGCAAGTACGATAAGACGATATTCATTGCAATAGCATTCGGGACGAGTGTAAGAGATGTGTTGAGAAATGACACCTATCGCTCTTTGCAAAAGAATAAAAATCTTAGAATAATAATCTTAGCCCCTCAAGTAAATGATCCTGAGTTCATAGAAGAGTTTAAAGGAGATAATGTAGAGTTTGAGTTATTAGAAAAGTATTATCCAACTCGCGCAGAGCGTCAGTTGTATTCTTTTCACCGGGCTTCTTTAAGACACAAATCGACTACCATAGATTTAGGTAATACTGCTGGAGATACTTCAGGAATGAGTTTTTATACGCCTTTTGCAAAAACAAGCGTCAAGGTTATTGGAGATGAAAATACGTTGAAGCTGATTCATTTTGGCTACAGGAAGTTTACAAGTGCTCAGCATTATGAAGAGGTCTTTGATAAGTATAAGCCAGACCTAGTTATAGTTACAAGAGTATTAAACTACTCACTAGACTACCCTATCTTAAGGATGGCAGATAAAAAGAAAGTGCCAATCATAGCTTGTGTTAGCAGCTGGGATAATTTGACAAGTAAAGGATTTTTTCCCTTCTCTATAAAGTCATTAGTAGTTTGGAATACTATTCTTGCCAATGAGGCAATGGATTTATTCTTCTTTCCGAAGAAAGATATTTTTATAAGTGGGATACCTAGATATGACTTGTTTTTTAGAAGGGAAGGATTTCAGAGTAGAGAAACATTTTTTGAGGCATTTAAATTAGATCCTAATAAAAAGCTTATCCTGTACGGAACTGGCAGTAAAACAACAGGAAGAACACCGTTAGATGAAACTACTCCAGAGCCTGAGATAGTAGGATTTATAGCTGATGCAATGAACAACAATCAATTGAGCCATCCATCTCAGATGTTGGTAAGACTACATCCACAGGCTAACCCTGATCACTACAAGTTTTTGTATGACAAGGAAAATGTAACTGTACACATCCCAGGTAGAGATGTATCATTTCAAGACAGGTTGTTTAGTAAAAACGATGATATAGAATATGCGGAATCACTTTTGCATAGTGACCTGATAATTAACTTTGGCTCTACTGTATCTATCGATGCTGCAGTATTTGACAAACCAATTATCTGTGTCAATTTTGACTTTAGAGGAGAGCGTCCTTACAAATACTCGATGACAAGATTATATGATTTTGATCATTACAAAAAACTAGTGGACCTAGGTGGAATACGATTATCTAAGTCTAGAGAAGATTTGATTTCTGATATCAACAGATATCTTATGGACCCCACACTAGATAAAGCAGGGAGAGATAACATAGTAGATAAGCAATGTCATTTTACTGATGGGCAATCAGGAGATAGAATTGCGCAGCACATATTAAGTCACTTAGATTTAGAGGTAGAAGTTTTACAAGAAGTATAACTTGTAACACTTGACCCTATATGGAAAATCTAACCATTTGGAATAAGATAGGCCAATGGAAGGTCTTCCAATTAATAAGTCCTTACAGTGCTTTCCAGATTATCTATCAGCTTGCCTATTTATTTAGCTCGCTGTTATGTCTTCGTTGGATCCTTCCAGAAGAGGTAGGTGTTTGGCAAACAATGTTGCTGGTAGAAAGTTATATGATGTTCAGTAGGTTTGGAGTATTCAATGCTTTCAATCGTGAATTTCCATATTT
>CALFUQ010000157.1 GCA_937929885.1 uncultured Saprospiraceae bacterium | reverse complement strand
CTCCTCTCAAAAAGAGATCTTTATCAGGAAGACCGCACAACTCTTAATTTAGAAAATCTATATTTCTCTTTAGGCCTTTATATTTTGTTCGTTTAACAGGAGAACCTTCAAAGAGTTTATCGAATACTTCCTCTGTTATTTCTTGCCATTCTTTCTTTGACTTTTTTAGTAATTCTTCTTTGGCGATAAGCTTTGGCTCTTGATGAGGAGTTGAGAATCTATTCCACGGACAAACTTCCTGACATATATCGCAACCAAACATCCAATTAGACATCTGGTCTTGCATCTCAGCTGGTAGCTCTTCTTTGCGCTCTATCGTAAGATATGAGATACACTTGCTACTATCTAGCAAATAGCCATCTGCAGCAATCGCATCTGTCGGACAAGCATCTATGCACTTAGTACAAGTGCCACAGTGATCCTTGATCGGATGATCGTAATCTAACTCGAGGTCTGATATAATCTCTGCTAAAAAAAAATACGATCCTTTTTTAGTGTTAATCAGCAGTGTGTTTTTCCCTTGCCAGCCCAATCCTGATTTTGCCGCCCATTGTCGCTCCATTACTGGTGCAGAGTCTACAAAGCACCTTCCGTCTATCTCTCCGAACTGCTCTCTAAGGTTTCCTAATAATTGCTTTAATCGCTTCTTAATAATCTTATGGTAATCTTTGCCATAAGCATACATAGCAATCTTAGGTGCATCATCATCTTGCTGTCGATCCTCCGTATAGTAATTAAAGACTAGGGATATCACGGACTTAGCACCAGGCACTAACTTAGTAGGGTCAAGTCTCTTATCAAAGTGATCTGCCATGTAGCTCATAGATCCATGATGATTTTGGGATAGCCAAGATTCTAACCGTGGAGCTTCCTCTTCTAAAAACTCTGCTTTACTAATACCTACAGCATCAAAGCCTAGAGCCTTAGCTGTTTCTTTTACAAGCTTTGATTTTTGTGATAGTTGGATGGTTAATCTTATTGCTACTCCAATATCTGCAATTTTGCATACTGTAGCATGATTCTTTTCTCAGCATTTTCAACTAACTGAGTGAAATGTATTGAAGCAACCTGCCTTTCGTCGATACTCACAACTTTGCCTTCACCAAATTTCATGTGTAATACTTTCATACCTTCCTTAATCTCATTTGGGGCTGCTACAACAAATCCTGACACATCTATTTTTGGTAAGACATTTCGTTGCTTAAGTCGTGGCTTGATACCTCCTAGTACTCTAGGCTCTCCAAACTCTGGTTTTGCTTTGATAGGGATAATAGAGTCTACATTCTCAGGTGGTAACTCTTCGATAAATCTACTTGGGTCATTAAATCGCATCTGCCCAAAGTGATATCGACTATTTGCATATGTGACAGTCAATAAATCTTTAGCCCTAGTGATAGCCACATAAAACAGTCTACGCTCCTCGTCAATTTGATTAGGAGTAGAAAGTGCCATGAAGGATGGGAATAAGTTTTCCTCCATACCTACCACGAATACGGACTTATATTCTAGACCTTTTGCAGCATGTACAGACATAAGAGTAACTACATCGGTGTTACCCTTGTCCTCATCCATATCTGTGATGAGTGCTATGTTTTGAAGATACACTGATAGGGATTTCTCTAAAGGGTTTTCTCCGTCACCTAATTCATCATCTTCTACAAATTCTTTGATTCCATCTAAAAGTGCATTTAGATTCTCTACCCTATTTAGACCTTCAATGCTATTATCAGATTTAAGTAACTCTAGTATTCCAGACTTCCTTGCAATGAAGAGCGCCATGTCATAAGCATTGATCCCTCCTTGGTTTTTCTTACGAAAGCTAGCTATCATCCCCGCAAAACCCGCGAGTAAATTCTGTGCTCTTTTGCTCAACTCGATGTTAGGGATTCCTTGCCACATGCTGACTTCATTATCATCAGCAAACTGCACTAACTTTTCAATGGTTGTCTTACCTATCCCTCTTCGCGGATAATTTACTATTCGTTTTAAAGCCTCATCGTCCTTTGGATTTACTGTTAGTCGGAGGTAAGCTATAAGATCTTTAATTTCTTTACGCTGATAAAACGATAACCCACCATAAATCCTGTATTGAATATTTTGTCTCCTGAGATGCTCCTCGAATACCCTTGACTGCGCATTTGTCCTGTAGAGGATTGCAATCTCTTTGTTCTCCAAGCTAAAACGATTCTTCTGCTCTATGATAAGATCTGCCACTCGCTTACCTTCTTCTGAGTCTGTAAGTGCCTTAATCACCTTTATCTTATTCTCGCCGATATAGTCTGTCCAGATCTTTTTTTCTATCTGCCGTTTGTTATATCCTATTATTCCATTTGCTGCTTCTACAATATGATGAGTAGAGCGATAATTTTGTTCTAGTTTGAATGTTTGCACATTCATAAAGTCAGCTTCAAACTGCAAGATGTTTTCAATCGTCGCTCCTCTAAAGGAATAAATAGACTGGGCATCATCACCTACAATACAGATGTTCTCTTTACTCCCATCATACTTAACTAACTGCTTCATAATCTCATATTGCAGGAAGTTAGTATCCTGAAACTCATCTACAAGTATGTACTGAAACTGGCTTTGGTATTTTGATTTTATATCATCAGGGTTTTGATACAAGAGCTTAAACATTTGCAATAACAAATCGTCAAAATCCATTGCTCCTGCCCTGAGACATTTCTTTACATACTTATCATAGATCTGAAAAATCTTTGGCCTACGATTCATCCGATCATAGTTCATAAGATCAGCATTAGCCTCATAAGCTTTGGGTGTAATGAGATTGCTTTTTGCAGATGATATTCTAGACTTGACTGCATTAGGATTATAAGCTTTAGTATCTAAACCCATCCCTTTGATAATCTCTTTGATTAGACTTTTAGTATCATCAGTGTCATAGATAGTAAAGTCATTAGGATATCCTATCCTATGAGCTTCTACTCTAAGTATTCTCGCAAATAAGGAGTGAAATGTCCCTGCCCAAATTTTATTAGCTCCCGAGCCTACCAATCGCTCGATTCGCTCTTTCATTTCTTTTGCTGCCTTGTTTGTAAAGGTCAAAGCTAGAATCTGCCATGGTGCCACTCCAGAATTCATAATATGCGCTATCCTAAAAGTGAGCACTCTGGTTTTACCAGATCCTGGCCCAGCGATTACCATTACAGGACCATCAAGGGTAGTCACCGCTTTACGCTGTGTATCATTTAATTCTTCTAAATAAGAGTGAGAAACTTCTTGCATAATGAAATGACTCGGAAATTATGATAATTTCATCTACCAAAAAAATATAATATGAAGTGATTTAATTATGTATGTTTTTAAAACACTTCTGCATAAATTAGACAATGGCTGAAACCGTAGGACAAGAATTGAAGAGTTTCTATGATTTTCTCAAATATCCAGAGCAAAATATATTTAAAGAAAAGTTCAGTGTAAATAATTTTCTGCCCCTTCTCTCTACCTATTATGTAGTTTTCATTGCTGGAATTATTTTGCTTACGCCCTTTGCTGCATTAGCAGGATTAGATAGCATGCCTCATAAGCTTGCAGAGCTCCAAGACATGAACAAGTGGTTAGTATTATTAATCACAGTCATAACGCAACCCTTCTTAGAGGAGCTCATGTTTAGATTACCGCTAAAATATCATCGCGGGTTAATTGTACTTCTACTTACAATGGGAGGAATGGTTATTTACATGGCCCTATCTGGAGTATACCCTGTGAAAGGAGATGATATCCCACCAATGAGGATAATTATCCCTATTGCCTTCGTTATAGTTTCTACGATAGCTCTATTTGTCTTTTTCAATAAAGAAGAAGATGTAAATCGAATTAGAACTTTTGTGTCAAAATACTTTCCACATTGCTTTTACCTAGTTGCTGTCTACTTTGCGTTTGTGCATTTCTTCAATTTTGAAACCACTGGTAATCAGTGGTTATTTACACCTATCATGGTTTTTCCTCAGTTTTTAATGGCATTATTTGCAGGCTATTCTAGACTTAAATATGGATTTCTATCAGCGGTAGTGCTTCATATGATTAATAATCTCCTTCCTCTTTTGGTAATTCTATTTTTAAAGCCAGTCTGAATTGAGACAATTTTTAATAAAGATGACTTTTCCCTAACCAATAGCCTAATTTTTACCGTTATATCAAGTAGATAAATACCCTATCCTATGAGATTATTCTTTTCGATAATATGTCTTTATTTTTCCATCGGGAATATGTCTGCCCAGTTTGCGTGTGGGACTGCCTCACCAGAATCCCATCCAGATATAGATCGAGAAAAGTTCGAAATTATCAAGAAACAATTATCTCAAAAAAGCATATCTACTGATTCTGTAGGGCTTACTATTCACATTATTAATAATGCAGTCGATCTTACTACTATCCGCAATGAAATAACTTCAATTAATAATTATTTTTCTGGTGCTAATCTTACTTTTTTCACTTGTGGAGCACCTAGGTTTATCGATGGAGCAAATGATTATTCACCGATTGACGGAGACTTGCTGCACCAACAAAATCAAGTTCTTAATACGATTAATGTTTATTACGTAAACACAGTAAATGATGGAGCTGGAAGTAACTTGTGTGGTTATGCCTTTATACCAGGTTTTAATCTTGAAGAAGTGGATGACAGGTATGCCATCATTTCTAGTTTAGGTGGCTGCTTAATAGGTGGTACTACACTAGCTCATGAATTGGGTCACCTATATGGTCTACTTCATACACATGAAAGAGCAGTGGGGATTGAGTTAGTAGATGGTAGCAATTGTAGTACCTCAGGTGATACATTTTGTGATACACCGGCTGATCCAAATTTAGGACGAACAGGTGTAGTTGAAGGTTGCACTTATGTTGCAAGAGAAGTAGATCCTACTGGAAAAATTTATACCCCAAATGCATTTAACATTATGTCATATGCGCCTCCTAGATGTACTAATATGTTTTCTCTAGAGCAGTTGGCAATGGTAAGGTTAATACATGAAACAGAATATCCCAATGTCCTAACCCAATGCAACTTCTTCCCAGACTTTGAGGTCTTGACGAATACATCTTTGAATCAAATAAGGTCTGATCAACAATTATCCGTTGATTACATTTTTGAAAACTTAGGTGTACAAGATGATTTTGAAGTGCCAGTATTTATTTACTTATCTGATAATCCTTCTGAGCAAGGGTTTATCATCAAAAAAGACACAATAAGTTTCAGTGCATTCGAGGGTCAAAAAATGGAGACCTTTGACATCGATCTACCACTAAACAGTAGCAGCAATACGTATTACTTAACAGTGCTGATCGATCCTGATTTTGAATTTTTGGAACTTGAAGAAACCAATAACTTATTTACTTTAGAATTTAGAATTGACAACCAAGCGCTTGCTGATGAATTGATTTTCCCTAATCCAACTAGCGGTGACTTCAAATTGTTTATACGAGATGCTACGATTGCAAATACATTCGTGGTTAGCATTTATGATACTGATGGTAGACTAAGAAAACGCTTAGAAGGATTCAAAAATCAAGATGAATATTTCACCGAAATAGATATCAGTGAATTTAGAGAAGGGCTTTATATCATAGACGTGTTTTTCATAAAGCACGATGAACGTAAGACTTTTAAAATTTATAAGACTGATTGATTTTTTACTAATCACATTTATTAGTCTATCATTTTATTCGTAGAGAAAAGTAAGATTCTAACTAAGTTTGATTAGCTTGTTTTTAGAATCAACTCTACTTTTCTTCTATGCCTATTGTTATACTACTTATCGGGATTTTAGTCCTTTTACTTCTTATTATCAAGTTTGAAATACCAGCTT
>CALFUQ010000156.1 GCA_937929885.1 uncultured Saprospiraceae bacterium | reverse complement strand
CCATTTAGGTAATTTAATACAAATTCTCCATGTTCGTTTTTGGTATATTTTATTTCAGAATCGAAAGCTCGAAAAAAGAATTCTGTTGGAGATTTTGAGAACATGGGGAAAGGAGGATAATCATTGAGTTTAGAAAAAAGTTGACTCCCCTTCATTGTAATTTCGAATACTTTATCACCACCCTTAAATGTACCGATGTATTTTTCGAGCGTTTCCTGAGGTTGTGGACGAGAGTATGCTACTGCTCTATCGATCATTTCTGGGTCATCGATCAAATTCGCCAACTTTCTTGCCATCCATTGCACACCTCCATCTGAACCAAAATTATTAGCTAAACTAACTGACACGATCTTTTGATCTAGAGAGATTTGAAAAAAAGAACTAGTCCCTGACTGGGCTCCTCCATGCAAAATTGTTTTGCCTTGCTCATCATCATCTAACACAAACCATCCCAATCCATAGGGTGTTCCTTGTTTCAGATTATCCGTATTAGTGATCATTAGATTTAAAGTGGTACTATCGATTAATTTGTTTTCAAGAATAGCTTTCCCAAATTTCAGAAAATCTTCAGCAGTAGAGTGAAACCCTCCTGCTGGGTATTTGACACTTAGATCCGTCTTAGGACTCTTGATATAGGTTCCGTTTATGTTGATGTATAAGTTCGCTTTGTTATGGTAAAAAGTTCCAGCTTTTTCAATATCGGTATGGGTCATACCAGCTGGCAAGAAAACATTTGTTCGCATGTATTCTTGATATGAACCACCAGTCACCTTCTCAATGATCGCCCCCAAAATAGTATAGCCATAGGTACTGTATTCATACCCGCTGCCAGGCTCGAAGCTCAGCGGTCTATCTTTAAATTCATCTAACGCCTGTACCATATTACTGTAATGCGTAAAAGAGATTCCATCCCAAGTAGAACTATAATGCTTTACCCCTGAGGTATGTTTCAATAATTGTCTTACGGTAATATCGCCTTTCTGCTTGACTGGAAATTCTGATAAATAAGTTTGAATAGGTACATCCAATTTTATTTTTCCTTTTTCATAGAGTTGCATGATTGCAATTGCAGTCATAGGTTTGGTGAGTGAAGCCACCCTGAATAATGTTTCTTTATCAGGTCGAATTTGATCTTGCTTGTTAGCAAATCCTGCATTGCCTAACCACGTACCACAATCGGCTTTGTACACGCCTGCAGATACGCCTATGTAATCATTCATAATGATAGAATTATCTAATAAACTATCAGCCTTAGCTTTGAACCTGTGCCCATAATCTGGGTCTGTTGACGAAGCAAAATCTATTTCACTTATGGCTAAAGCCATTGGTCTATCTGAAAACGGGTTGAAATTATAAGGTTCAATAATCCAACAAACAAGCACCCCTATAATAAGACTAACTACAACTAATATTTTATATCTCTTTTTCATATTGATTTAATTTGAATGATTATTTAATAGACTTAAACTTGATAGGCGGGTATGCTAACTCTTTGCTGCCAACATCTTTTCCTTGTAAGAATTCTTTCATCGTTTTCATAGTCTCCCATTCAAACATGATTTGCTCATGGCCAGCATTTTTCACAACTAAGTGTATACTATTGATTAAGCTTTGTGATACTCGCTCAGCTTGATGAGATGGAGTATTTATATCTAAGTCCCCTGATAGTAAAAGTACAGGGACGCGCGCCTCTACTGGTTTTCTAAAATCCTCTCCTAGATCATTTACTGGCCACACCTGGTGCAAGTCCAAGAATGGAAAGTTGTTTACGCTTCCAAACATACTCACAGCCTCTTGCTCTTTGACTAAATCTATCCTATGTGTAGATCCCCCAGAAGATAAGTCCATAGAAAACATCATAGCAGGTACAGCCAGAAACTCTTTATATCTTTTTTCGACATACCATTTTAGCAGCTCATAGTCCCCATGATCTACGTCGTACAGTAGTTTTGGGAACAATGGTATATCACTAGCATCTCCCATATCCCGTTTCAAAATAAAGTCTAAGCCAAATTTTCCCACTTGTACTTTGCGCTTCAGTTTTAGAGGCGTCTTAATTTCTAATTCTATCGGATTCGTCTGGAGCTTACTTGCTACGCTTTCATACAGTACTTTAAAATCTGGTATCACTGATGAGATGCTGCTATCTAGCTTAACCATCTGATTAATCTTCTCAAATTGCACATCTAAATCAAGAGGCATTTTGAAAGTTTCATCCAACCCTTCTACCCCTACCAGAATAGACTTCTCAACCCTATCCTCATGATACTTAAGATAACTAAGCCCAAGATGAGTACCGTAACTAAATCCGAATGGAATAATTTTTTCATACCCTAGAGCATCTCGGACAGTGTCTATGTCATGTGCATTCTCCTTAGAGTTATAACCATTAAGATCTATGCCTCTCTTATCAAATTTTTTGGCTGCGTTACGTGCTAAGTTGGTGACGTGGTCTAATGCAGCTTTATGAGATACGAAGAGGTCTCTTCTTGGCCAATTAAGTTCTCCATACCACATATTCAGTTTGCCGATACCTCTTTGATCTATAAGTACCACATCCCTATCTTCTAAGAAGGTTGTCCAATACTGTAGATAGTTAGGATGTTCTGATTGAAAGGTAGATCCCTGACCTGGGCCTCCTGCTAAAAAGAAAATTGGAGTTTTAGGCGATTCCGAGAAGCTCTTCAATCTCACATACTCGACTTTGATTTTCCTACTATCAGGATTGTCTCGTACTTCTGGAACAGTCACATATCCACGATTACAATCTATCTCTACACCCTTACTGCTAATCCCCTTAAAACTTGCAGGCTTGTGCATAGCTATGCAGGTGATTAATCCCATGGTCAATAATATACCTAAGCTGATTTTTGATTTTTTGTATGTCATCACTTTTAGTTTTTGTTGATGATACAAATGTGAATTATGGAATGGAGGTGGGCGACCTATGAGGAAGGATTGAGGGT
>CALFUQ010000155.1 GCA_937929885.1 uncultured Saprospiraceae bacterium | reverse complement strand
TGGCAGCTTATTACTTCTCCGTTTTTAACTGATGTGTGTGATGACGTATGCCCTCCAAAAGGAACTGTTTGCGATGATGGTAGTTCCAGTACAAGTGAGGATGTAGAAGATGGTAATTGTAATTGTGTTGGGATTACTAATTCTAATTCAATTCCAGTCGGTGCCCGTTCAGATTTACAGGCATACTTTTATGATGATGTATCTGGGGGTGATATTAACACTTTGCTTACCGACCCTAAGTTTCCATCTATGCCAGATAGGATGATTGTAAACAAACAAGGACTGAGAGCTAAATGGTCTGACTCATATTCTGATTACGGAGTATTCATCCAAGGGTATATGACAGTTCCAGAGACTGGGCTTTATGATTTTAATGTCACTGGTGTATCTGATGTTCGCTTTTATCTAAGCTCAGATGAGACTGAAAGTAATAAGACAGCTAACATGATAGAGACACAATGGGGCACCAGTCCTTTAGATCATGATGTAGATGGGTTTGATGGTTCCCAGACTATGACAGGAGTCAACTTAGTAGCTGGACAATATTATTATTTTGAGATGATCCAAAATGTAGGTCAGTGGGGACACCACTTTAGTATATTTTGGAAAGGCTCTTTATATGATGACGATAACTGGCACTATATACCAGAGGTCTATGTGTATGATTATACCGATGAGCTTGCTTGCCTTCCTTTAGACTCTGCTTGTGATGATGGAGACCCACTTACTAAGAATGATCGGATCAATGCTTCATGTGAATGTGTAGGAGAACAGTGTACTCCTCTTGTTGACTGTGACGATCCAGCAGGGCAGTTTATAGCTTATGATTATTGCGAGACTACATATGAGTTGGGTAATCGGCCTGATGATTCGTGGATATCTTGTAATCCAGGAGATAACCCATATGTGGAAGCTAGAAGTGGTTACCATTGGATCCATTATGATTTAGGAGAAGAGTACAGCTTAAATCAAACGCATGTTTGGAATTATAATGTAGCTGGCGAGACCGATCAAGGATTTGAAAATGTACAAGTAGATTATTCCTTAGATGGATTAGAATGGTATAATCTAGGAATGTTCAATTGGCCTCTTGCATCTGGTCAAGCTATGTATTCGGGATTTACAGGTCCTAATTTTAATGGCGTACCAGCTAGATATGTCATGTTCACATCTACAGATGATCCTAGTACCTGTAGAGGAGTTTCTAAAATTAATTTTAGTGTAGAGCATTGTACTGAACAAGGTGTCACATGTGATGATAATATAGCTAGTACTATAAATGACCACTTCAATGAAAACTGTGAATGTGTAGGATATACCTTGGCGGATTTGGACTGTGCAGTAGATACATTGTTTTTATCTGAACCAGATTTAACTCCTAATGAGTACCATGCTATTAAATCTTTAATATCTCAAGGTGAGGTATTGGATGCTTCTGATGTGAACTATCGCGCAGGAGTCGAGATAGTCCTTAATGCTGGGTTTGAAGTTGAGATTGGAAGTATGTTTACGGCAGAAATAGCTGGGTGCCCGACAGCTACCCTTACTATTGCAAAAGAAGAACAAGTATCTAAGAATCTTAAGAAGAAAATTCAACCTGAGACTTCATTGGATATTTATGCTATCGAAGAAAGGACAGAACAAACGATAAGATTTTTCTTACCTGAGCCTACAGAGGTGAAACTAAATATCCTTGATCAAAAAGGTAATCTGATTAAGCACTTTGTTGATGTAGATTACGATAGTTTTGGAAACTATTACAAGCGATTACAGACTAAGAAATTTGACACAGGAATTTACTTTGTGCAATTAATAACTAAGGAGTCAACCCTCACTAAAAAAATGGTAGTGCTTTAGTTTTTAATTGTAAAAACTTACCTCATATGGTTTTAAAGAGGGTAAAATCACGAAAAATAGTGAGGATAATAAAATTAATAATTATGTAGGTTTGATTTATCAATTTCTACATGATGTTAAGAATTCTCTTCCCTTTCCTTGTCCTTTTATTCATAGTGCAAACAAGTCATAGTCAGCTGTATATTGCACCTAAAATTGGGGTAAATGGCCTAGCATCATTTGGTGGTGAGGATGGCCTTAATTTCAAAGTTAATGAGGGATATCAATTTGGGGCGGAAGTAGGATATACATTGTTTAATTTTATAGGGATGAAAACTTCCATGATGTATTCTAATCGTCAATTTACACAATCCGCAGATCAGGTTTTAACGACGCCAGACAGAGAGAAACTAAGTTTTACAGAGCGTATCAATATTAAGAATGGAAGTCTGCAATTTAACGGAGGGCTACAAATTAGTTTAGGAGAAAGATTTGAATTTAATTTTGGCCCACAGCTTGATTTGCTCATGGCATCTGAGGGGGTAGGTTTGTGGGATTTCGAAAACGGAATTGATAGCACCTCAATGGTAGAATATGATTTCTTAAATGATGCTGCTGGAGAAGGTGCCTATTGGAATTACGATGAAAAAGATGGGAATTATTTTGAAAGCGCATTCCTAGGAATAAATATCGGATTAGGATTTGAGCTGATTAAAAATATGTTACTTGAACTTAGAACTAATTATGGCGTAACAGATTTCATAAATGATTTTTATGAAAGCGAAGGGAATAAATTGCAGACAAGAGAGTTCGATATTATAATCACTGCTAGTTACAGAATTCCAATCAAGAAGAGCAGAAAGCAAAAAGAAGAGGAGATTAAGGATGATCTGTTTGACACTGTAAATGATAAATAAAGGACATCAAATAGCTAGCCTGATTAATCATGAATCTGCAATAATATCATCAGTAAAATGTTTCTTAGATTTTGACTTTGAAAATTTATCAGTATTGTATTTAATGGACTCGCCTTTTGGGATTGATAAACTCTGCCAATCTTTACCCTTAATCATTCGACCTATATAGACTATTTGCCCAATGTGATAGGAGTAGTGACTTAGTTGCCTGTTTACAGCTTCGGTGATGGTGTGTCCTTGGTTTCTTATATAAACAAGCTGATCAAAGTTAGATTCATTGACACTTTCTAAGGCCTTAAAAAGTATCGACCAACCTTCCTCCCATAATTCTAGTAGCTCCTTTCTTGATTTTATATCTGTGTCAAACTCTGATTCTCTATTTCTAAAATCTTTCTCACCGTCTGTAGTTAAGAAATCAGTCCAACGAGATCTCATGTTACCCCATAGATGCTTTACTATTATTGATATGCTATTGCTTTCAATATTATACTGCCAAAGCAAATCTTCATCACTTAGTTGTGCAAAGGTCTTTTCTCCTAAGAGTTTATAATATTGGAATTGTTTGATTGCGCTGTCTAGATAGTTACTACTCATCTTATGCAAATTTAAAAATAGTTACTGCGCGCGCTTATTCTTAAACTCTAAATATTTATTTATCACATTTACTGACAAGTCTTGAGGTGCGGTAAGTATAGTCTGGACGCCATGAAAATTTAATAGCTGAGATATTTTCTCTTTTTCATGAATTGCTCTATCAGCAAAAGTTTTTAAATAGATTTCTGATTTGCTTGAGGAAGGATCGCTAGCAGCAGCAAGTATTTCTGTGTTAATGAATAGAACTACAACTAGAAGATGTTTTTTTCCTATGCTTTTTATGTAGGGTAGATTTCGCTTTGCCTCTACCATGTTTTCAAAGTTGCTATACATTAAAATAATACTGCGACGCTGTATTTGCTTCCTGATGGTATAGTAGATCAACTCAAAATTTGGCTCTTTGAAATCAGTTCTCTGATTGTAAAGCCTGTTGGAGATCAATTCTAGCTGGCCATGTTGGGAAGAAGCTTTGACAATACTACCTATTTTGTTAGAGAAGGTAACTAAGCCTACTTTATCATATTTTTTAAGGATGATATTAGATAGGACTAATGCTGAGTTTATAGCATGATCTAGTAAAGTCATATCATCAAAAGGCATTTTCATCGCTCTGCCTTTGTCGATGATGCAGTACACGGTTTGCGATCTGGTGTTTTGATATTCATTAATCATCAACTGGTTTTTACGAGAGGTCGCTTTCCAGTTAATTGATTTGATGTTGTCTCCTTGTATGTAAGGTCTTATGTGCTCAAACTCATTACTCTCTCCAATCTTACGTGCTTTCCTAATTCCCGATAGAGTTGCGGTCTTTGAAAAAACCTGTAGTTCATATTTCTTCATCTGGATGATACTCGGGTAGACTTCAGTATCTTTTGATGCTTCGATTTGAATACGATGTTGAATGAATCCAAGTTTAGGATTAGACACAAAGAGATTAAGATTTCCAAATTTATATAGTCCTCTGATTAAAGGGGTAATAAAGTAATCCTTTACGATTGTCTTGCCGCTATTGACAGTGTCTTGGATGATCTGATCTCTTAGTTGTAACTGGTAAGGTAATTCATCGACTAGTGTAATATCAAGGTCGCTGTCTGAAGAGTTTTCTAAGGTGTAGTTGACAGCTTGTGGGTCGCCTAAAGATAACCTCTGTACGACAGTTCTTTCACAGTTTATTTCGGAAGACTTACTTTTTAAAATATACCAATCAGCAATACAGACTAAAAGAAATAGAAATAAAAAGATCTTGGCAAATAGGAATAATGAAGTAAATGAAAATGATAAGCCGAACAAGATTATGCAAAACCCTGCTCCATAAAAGAACCTGTTTGAGAGATATAGATTTTTAAACATTATCTCGGCACATCTAGTGTCTTGATAATCTCATCTACAATATCAAAAGTAGATAGTCCTTCCATCTCTGCATCAGGTGTGAGTATGAGCCTGTGGTTAAGCACATGAGGAGCTACAAACTGTATGTCATCTGGAATAATGAACTCTCTACCCGCCATAGCCGCAGTAACCTTACTCGTGGCAAGCAGGGCTAATGATGCACGCGGGGAAGCTCCTAGATATATCTTACTATGATTCCTAGTTTCGTGGACTATGTTAGTGATATAAGTAAGTATCTGAGTTTCTACTTTAAATTGAGCAAGTATCTCTTGGCTTTCGCTAATCATGTCAGCATTTAGTACAGCATTAATAGATGATAAGTCAGGTGTACCTAACTGATTTTTGAATCGCTCAAGAATCTGTAGCTCTTCTGCAGGGGTAGGATAGGGTAAGATAATCTTCATTAAGAATCTATCGAGTTGAGCTTCTGGTAGCTTGTACGTGCCTTCTTGCTCGATAGGGTTTTGAGTGGCTATCACCAAGAATGGCTTCTCCATCTGATAGCGATTACCATCAAAGGATATCTGTTTTTCCTCCATTACCTCAAAGAGGGCAGCTTGAGTTTTTGCAGGAGCTCTATTGATCTCATCTATAAGGATTACATTAGAGAACACAGGCCCTTTCTTAAATACGAAATCTGATGTCTTCATATTGAATATAGAGGTGCCTATAATATCTGCTGGCATCAAGTCAGGTGTAAACTGTATCCTAGAGAAGTCTGCATCGATGGCTTTAGAAATTACCTTTGCGCTAAGTGTTTTAGCAATACCTGGGACGCCTTCGAGGAGTATATGGCCTTCAGCTAAGATGCAAGTAATCATGAGGTCTAAGAGGTCTTCTTGACCTATTACTACTTTAGCAAACTCATCACGAATCTTCTTGATGCTATCTTGTAGAGGTTGTAGGTTAAGCGATTGCTTAAACATCGGTTGCGTATTTTGCACTAGGCCGTCATCTGGATTTTGCTCGTCCATTATTTTGCTTTTTTGTAGAATGATTCAATTTGATTGTATAGAATAATTAACTGGTCGTCCGTAAATTCTGCACCAGTAGTACTATTTAGTTTGTGTGTTAGGTTTGAGATTTCTCCAGCATCAATTTTAGACTTTGCAGTAAGCTTCTCAACGAAAAATTCGTCTTTGTGATCGATATAATATTTACTCTTGATTCGGTGGTAAAATCCATCTCGCATATGCCTCACTAGTTTGCTATTTTGCTTTTGCTTTTGATATAATGTGCTTAATGCTTTGATGTAATCCATCGAGGTGTTAGTGTTTTTCTGCATTGTAGGGATAATTCGTTGAGTACGTTTACCTCTGAAAATCACAAATAAAATTAAGGTAGCTACCAATAAGTAGTAGGCCCAAGATAGGGATGGGTTGCCAAGAATGTATTGCAGTGGGCTTTTATTATCAGATCTATCAAAGAGGCTCGAAAATGGATCTGGCTTATCTAATAAAACCTTATCTGCATTAATCTGCGAAAACACATTGTTGAAATGATCAAGATAAAAGGACTGACGAGTAGCAGCATTGGAAAATAAATCTGGAACAGTGTGTACGTAGAGATTACCTTCTCCTAGTTCTATCTTACTACAGATACTCACATTGTTTTTAGCATAAATGATAGGTTCGTGTTCAAAACCTGCATAATTATAAAAATGTGAAAATGGTTTAAATTTTGCTCTTTCAAAATCATCATAATAATGTTTGTAAGAGTATTGATTGGCAGCTGAGTCAAAAGGGACAAAGTCAAAATTTAGGATACTATCTGTGAAAGATATTATTTCGGTATTCAGTTTTGTAGACCTTGATATAGTATCACTTGCAATGTTATCTTCGTCAATTTCATCATATTGATTGTACTCTGAATCATCTGAGTTCTCATAATATTGATCGTCGTATTGTTGACCATTTTCTTCATGGTATTCCTCTTCTACATCATCTTCATCATCTAGATTACTTGGTTCGTCTTCATCGGGATAGTAATATGTCGTAGCAGTACTATCTTCTAGATCTACACCTCGTATAACTGGTGGTAGAGGTAGGGTGAATTCTATGTCACTACCAATAAAAATCGCATTGTTTCCTGCTTCAATAAATTTTTTAAGTACTCTCTCGTCTTCATTATTAAAGGTGATGTTTTGACCCAGGCTTATGTATAATTGATTTTGGTTTAAAGTATCAAGTTCACTTTCCTCATCTTTAATCGACACATTATCAGAGCCGTATCTTTCGTTCAATAATTGTGCAAATACAAATGCGTCATAAGGATCCTTATCCTCGTAATCAAGGTTAGAAACCCAATTAAGATCAGGTACTTTTTTAATCTCATAGACAAGGCCTATAAATAAAAGGATGATTAAAATAATACACCCACCAATAGTCAGGATTCGATTTCTACCCATTTAATTGTTTAGAAAATGAGATGAATTCTGAGTCTATTATTTGATATCTTTCTTTGAGTATTTGAGTTTTGCCATACCATACATGATCAAAGATGTATGCTAAGTTTTGGAAGCTACCCCCAAATGACTCTTTTCTTAACTCTCTACTGTAGTCTCGATTTGTTTTTTCTTTTTTCCAGATTATTTTTTCTTGAATAGATAAGGTTTTAAGAGCATCAAGAAATTTTATTCTCACTGCAGCTCTGTAGTCTTCCTTTGCTAAAGCTTGCTCCAGTAAGCTAATTGTATCTAAGTCTTTTATGTCTTCTATTTCATCGGTGAATTTATCCTTACCCGATAGTTCAAAATTTTTATCTATTTCAATTTTTGAAAATATTATGAATATTATAAAACAGACTAAGCCGATAATTAGTAGATAAGCTAATATTTGAATAATTCCTGATCCTTGGAACCCAGGGAAACTGATAGGATTTCGTTTTTTCTTCTTCTCTTTTGCTTTTTTATCTCTTTTTTTTGATTCCCTTTTCTTAAGTGCTCGTTTAGTTTTTGTGAAATCCAACTCGTTCCTGATCTCTTCATAAGAATTGATATCAACGCTAGTTGTTAGATTACTATTTGAGTTAGACTCTTGACCAATAGATACATTCGCCCACAGGAATAACATAACCACCATGTATCTAGAAAATCTCATATAGTTTCGAATACAGAATTTGATTTACCAAATGTCTTTAGCTTTTCGCGAAGATCTAATGACCCTGCTTTCGTTATAGCGGAGTAATATTGATTCTTAAACAGATAGTAAAATAAAGGTGCTAGTATCATGAACATACTCCATGATACGATTGCTTCTACCATCGCTGTATCCTTGCCAAAGTTGTTAAATATTTTGTGCCAACTTATAAATTCTACTACAACAGATAATATCGAGGCAAATTTGACAATCATATACCCCCATGATAAAAATAGTGCCACTAAGTATATAGGTAAAAACTTGATCCAATGCGTAAATGAAAGTTGGAATGCTTCTGAAAATTTTGACCAAAATGAATTTTGCTCTGTAGTGATTTTTTCAATTGCAAAGATGTAGAAGTGAGGTGAAAATAACAGGAGAAAGAACATCCAATTATAACTTTCAATAATGGTGTAAGGGATATACATTACTGCAGTAATGGCAAAAACTTGAATATAGTTTGTCTTGAGAAATTTCAATTTACTAGTTAATGACAGATCTTCTTTATTGATTATGAAAGAGACTATACAAGCACTATAACTTAGCAGTGCCAAGTAAATGATGCTTAATCCAAGACTACCTATGTTAAGCTTCGCCATGTTCGGCGATGTGAATATCCCAACAGTAAATTGATCCGCATCCGAGATTTTTAATTGTACAATCACAGCAACTAATAAAACTGCAAGCGTAGGGAGTAAAATATGTCCTAAATTTTTACTGAAATAAAATCTAAACTCATAGAAGGAGTCCGAAAATATTTTACTAAAAGATTTTGTTTGGTATTTGGCAATTGTTCTCTTGCTATTGTGTTGCGGAGTAATGTTATAAGTCAAGTCATTAGCCATTCCCATTTTATGATAGTACCACGGATAGATTATCCACATGGTGATTATGAGTAATGCTGATATTGCTATGATGGCAACCTTGACGATCGTAGGTAATTCTGTTTGTCGGGTTACAAAGGATTCGAGTAAACCTGCTATCACAAACAGCGGAACTGTCCCTAAAATTATCCTTAGTGCACGTAAGGCAGCTATTTGCATAGAGGTACCACGATCATAGGTTTTCGGAAAAAGTAATCCATTGCCTAAGACAATCCCAGCGCCTCCTGCAAGCACTATTGCTGAGATCTCTATCGTGCCATGAATCCATATTGTGAGAAAGGAAGTCCAAAATAATCCTTTGGTAAAGAAGAAGTATTGGAACGCACCAACCATAATGCCATTAGACAACAGCACAAAGATAGTACCTACCGATCCAAGGATCCCTAAAACAAATGCTAATAAGGCCACCCTGATATTATTAGTAGTAATACCAAAAAACATATCCACTTTACGTTCGTCCTTGTATACAGCCATTGGATCACCATCAGCTATATTTTCTTCAGTCATCTGGATGTAATCTTCCCCTAAAATCATGGTAGGGAAGTCAGTGTGGTATTTACTCGATACAACGCCTATGGCTAACGCAAGCAGAAATACAAAAAGAGATGTAAGCAATGCTTTTCGAGAATTATAAATTTCCTGTGGCAGCACATGCTTAAAAAAGTCTATCACCTGTTTAAACGAAAATTTATCTTGATCTGTAAGCATAGAATCAAAGACACTCTGTGTAAGATTATTAAGATATAAGCGAACTGATCTATTGGGGTAATAAGTCCGCGCATAGGCTAGGTCGCTAGAAACCTTAACAAACAAATCGCTAAGCTTATCAGCATCCTTATGCTCTTTAGTAAGTAGTAATTCTAGCTGTTCCCAATGCACTTTGTTCTTTTCTATGAATTGGGTTTCTGTCAAGCCTGAAGGTTTAATTTGAGTCTGTGCTGTAACTTTATGCTATAATAAAACTAATTTATAGATATTAGTGATAAGTATAATATATGAATTGATAAATTTGATAAATAATTTAGATTAATTGAGTAGGATAGAAGTAAGTACTGCGCACAACATCGTTGTCAGATTTGAATTGGCGACCCTTGGTCAACGGTTCTTAGCTTGTTTTTTAGACTTAGTTATTCTATGCATGTACTCAACAATTGTCATGCAAGTCTTTACGTCAGAATTGTTTTACTGGCTGTTCATCTTTCCTGTATGGTCATTTTATCATCTCACATTTGAGATATTTAATCAGGGGCAATCACTTGGCAAGAAAGTATTAAAAATCAGAGTAGTAACCTTGCAAGGCAGTACTGCCAAAGTCAATGATTATCTCATCCGATGGGCATTTAGGATCATAGAAGTATTGCCGTGTTTAGGTACCATAGCAACGCTGTTTATAAGTTCGTCCGATAAAAATCAGCGTATAGGTGATATGTTGGCCAATACGTCTGTAGTAAAAAACCGAAACGATAATAAAGTACAGCTCAAAAGCTTAAAAGAAATTGTACAAGGAGAGGAGATTCTCTATCCTGCAATTACTCAGTTTACAGATGCTGATATGTTACTTGTCAAGCAAGCAGTTACACGATATAACTTAGCTCCTCATAATCTTAACAATAAAGCAGTAATTGACGAATTATGTAGTACGATTGCCGATAAAGTGCGTGGCGACAGAAAGGGACTAAGGAAGATTGATTTTTTAAATAGGGTGCTTTTTGAGTATGTGGTATTAACTAGGTAAGCGATTTATCATTTACCATAGTCTGGTCGAAAACCAACTCTAATCCCAAACTGTAATTGTGTCACCTTTGTCTCATTAGGCGTATTAGATATGCTCACTGCATCATAATGTAAGAGATCAAAATTATTCCAGTTAACTGATGGATACCAGTTATAGCCTACTATCGGGGTAATAGTTAACAGGTCAGAAATCCCTATATCGAAACCTAGAGCTGCACCAATCTTAAAACTAAAATCAGTATCAGTTGAAGCATTTTGAGTAGCAGGCACATAATTTATTTTTTCAAAACTGTAAGCTATACCTGGAGATAATTGTAAGAATAGACCCTTAGTGAAAAAATTACCTTGTTTAGAAAACGTAGGACAATCGCAATCACTTTTAAGATCTAAGAAGTAAATATTAGTATTGAGATTGAGATGTGCTTGGTTAAGATTGTATCCATCTACAAAGTCGTCACCGACTAAAGCTGTTTGCGATCTACTATAAGCTAACTGGGGTAGAAATTCTATTCGCGTATTATTAAGTTTAAACCAATAATCTATACCAATCTCCTGCCCATTAGAGAATAAATCTATAGGTGTCCTAAGAGCATTAGTTGCCCTATCATCCCAAAATGGAAAGTCATTAAAATTTTGTTTTACTGATATCCCTATTTGGCCAATAGATGAGAAACTCGTAGCTAAGAGAAAGAAACAAAACAGAACATGTCTCATATTACAGATTTAGAATACATAACGTATATCGCTTTTCTAAAGTATCTTTGCGCCCTTGTATGAAAACTAAGAATAAGGAAAAAGATAAGGTCAATGTAATCACCTTAGGTTGCTCTAAGAATCTAGTTGATTCAGAGAACATAATAACGCAGCTTAATGGCAATGATATCAAGGCTGAGCATGAGTCTACTGAGGAAGATGCTAATGTGATTGTGGTCAATACTTGTGGATTTATAGAAACAGCTAAAGAAGAGTCTGTAAATACCATTTTGCATTATGCTAAGCTTAAGTCTGAGGGAGATATAGAAAAGCTCTATGTGACAGGCTGTCTCTCTCAGCGATATAAAGATGACCTCGAAGAAGAGATACCAGAAGTAGATGCATTCTTTGGCACTATGGAATTGCCAGGCTTGCTAGCCAAGTTTAATGCAGACTACAAGCATGAGCTAATCGGAGAGCGGATAACTACAACGCCTCAGCACTATGCTTATCTTAAGATATCAGAAGGTTGTAATCGGACGTGCTCGTTTTGTGCTATACCGCTTATGCGAGGAAAGCATGTATCCAAGTCAATAGAAGACTGTGTAAAGGAAGCGAAGAATCTAGCTCGAATGGGAGTAAAGGAGATCATGTTAATCGCTCAAGAACTAACTTATTACGGCTTAGATATCTACAAAGAGCGTAAGTTGCCAGCGTTGCTAGATGCACTTTGCGAAGTTGATGGAATCGAGTGGATAAGATTGCACTATGCATATCCAAGTAAGTTTCCGATTGAAATCTTTGAAGTGATGGCGAGACAAGAAAAGGTTTGTAATTATCTAGATATCCCTCTGCAGCATGGCAGTGATGCTGTACTGCACAGAATGAAACGGCAGATTACTCAGGCAGAGACTAGGGAGATCATCGCCAAGGCGAGAGCTATAGTGCCAGATATCGCAATCAGAACTACTTTCTTAATAGGGTTCCCTGGTGAGACTGATGAAGAGTTTATGGAGCTGGTAGACTTTGTGAAAGATATGGAGTTTGAGCGAGTGGGCGTCTTCCAATATTCTCATGAAGAGGGGACTAGTGCTCATGATCTGGTAGACGATTTGGAATTAGAAGTAAAACAGGATCGTACGAGTGATCTGATGGCTGTTCAGCAAGAGATATCTTTTAGTAAAAATCTCAAGAAGATTGGGAAAAAGTACAAAGTGTTAATCGATAGGAAAGAGGGAGATTACTTCATAGGAAGAACAGAACATGACTCTCCAGAAGTCGATAACGAAGTCTTAATATCTGCAAAAGACAATTATCTAAGAGTGGGGGATTTCTCTTTGATAGAAATAACAGGGGCTGAAGAATTTGATTTGTACGGTATTTTGGTCTAAAATCTTGAAAATCGAATTCACTTCATCAGTTAATTTTCCTTTCGATTTTCAAGATTAACCCAGACTCATAAAATTTGGGGCGCAGTTGTAAAACGACCTAAAATTGAAAATGTTTACTTACTAATGAATAAAATTCCTCTTTTCCGTTTAACAATAGAGGATTTTCGTTGTTAATTTGGGGTATGTCTGATCACGTTTCAATTTTCAACAAACAAGTTAATCCGCTACTTCAGGCAGGTGTTGTACTTTTAGTGAGTGTAGTTATTTCGTTGATTGGCAAGCTGTTAGGTATTGATGTTGAAGGTAAATTTGGAGCCATTTTCCCTTGGTCCATGTCTGCATCTTTTCTGCTTTTCTTTGTGATCTTTAATAGTGCTCTTAGTTTTTCTTATGAAAATCAAAATAGATACTGGTTACTATCTATAATCTCTTATATAGGCTTAGTAATTGTCGGAGGCTATATTTCCTACTTTCTCTCAGGTATTTCTATTTATGAAGCTAAATCAATGGTGAGTATTTATATCATATTCACAATAGGATACACGATATTGCTGGCGATTGTAAGGTCTATGAGGGCTATTTTGCAGATCGTCCTAAAGCAGGATAAGCGCCTAAGAGGCGAAGAATAATTTATAAAACATTAATAACATGAAGAATCTAGTATTAATAGTAAGTGCTTTACTTCTATTTGGTTGTACTCCAAAGGCTCAATTGGCTAATAATGAGTCTGATAACGTCAAAGCTGAAATGACTTCAAGTACAACAATAGATAGAGTGGAGAAGACTGATGCAGAATGGCGTGAGATATTAAGTGATAACGAATATTATGTAATAAGAGATAAAGGAACAGAGCGAGCTTTTACGGGTTCGCTACTCGATAATAAAAAGGAAGGAACTTATATCTGCAAAGCCTGTGGATTTGATCTTTTTGCGTCCGATACTAAATTTAAATCAGGTACAGGATGGCCAAGCTTTTATCAACCTGTAAAGGATGAGCATATCAAGGAAGATGTAGACTATAAAATAGGTTACAAGAGGGTAGAAGTTATGTGTGCGAGATGTGATGGCCACTTAGGTCATGTCTTCGAAGACGGTCCTAAACCGACAGGCCTCCGCTATTGTATTAACTCTCTTTCATTAGACTTTAAGGAAGAAACAGTAAAGCCTTAACTCCATTTTGGAATTAAGGCTCTAAACTTCATTTTTCTTGTTAGTTGATTTATCATCAATAAGGGTGTACTAATAAAATACTATTAATCAGCACACTACATATTATAATTATATTATATATGTTTTAAGGTGACATATCAACATTTGTTCTCCCTGTTTATCTTTGTTTACTCATCTCTTTTGAGAACAGCACAGTCTGGTTAATGTAGTTGGTATTACCTTGTACTCGAGCCCAGTTATTTGCTTGCCTTACAGTTTCCATTGCAGTATTAAACATGCCTGCCTTGTTCTCAATCTTAGCTTTTAGCAGTCCATATCTTGGGTTTTCTTTATCTGCATCTAAAGCAGCTCTTATATAGGTATATGCTTTCTTGTGATCATCCTTATTATGGAAATCATATTCAGCTGCTTTGAAATAATCTCTATGGCTGATGCCTTCTGGATTATTAGCTAGTTCTTCCATCTGAGCTGCTACTTGATTATCGACGTTAAGCTTTACTGGTATTTTGGCAATCTTGTTAGCCCAGCTCATTGTAATATTAAAACTACTGGTCGTGATATCATTAATGTCTATGGTAAATGTCTCCGTATGGATCAGGCTATTACTCGCAATTACACCAAATCTCATCACATCATTCTCTTCTTTATAATTACCATCTAAAGATCTCATATCGGTCTTGCTATGAATGATAATAGTCCAAATATCAGAATTGGGTATAGTATAAATAGCGTAAGTACCTGCTGGTAGCGTTTTATTTGCCATGGTTACTTCTTCTGAGAAAGTAACAGTTGTAGCTGCATTTGCTCCAGTTCTCCATATTTCTTCCGTCGGCACTAGTCCTCCAAAGATTTCACGACCTTTTGCGCTTGGCCTAGAGTATGAGATTTTCACATCTGTAAGTCCCACTTCCTGGCTAATTTCGCACCTAGGGCTTAAAGTAGGGACCTTAAGAGCTTGTGCCCCTACGAAGTTGAATAAGAATAGACTAAATACTACTCCAAATATAAATTTCATCTTTTGTGTGTGTTTTAAAGTGGTTAAATTATAAAATATAGTTGTTCAGAGAATTCTACAAGGTTACGTTGTAAATTAGTTTACTTGTATGAATAAACTTCTATACCTCTCATTAATTGTTTTTGTTCTCTTGCTACTTTCTGTTAATCAGGGTGTTGTAGTTATTCAATTAGACGAAAACATCAGACTAGGGTTACAAAATATTTGGAATAAAAATCTAAATGAGTGGATAATTAAGATTACCGATTTCGGGGCAGAAACCTCAGTGTTCTTGAGTCTAGTGGTGGTAGTCCTTTTTTTCGCATGGAAAAAGGAGACCAGATACATCAGGTTTTATTTTACAGGCCTATTTGGGGCAATTTTGCTCTTTGAGTTGATTAAGATAATAATCGGTAGGCCAAGACCCGACAGCATGATGATAGCTGAAGTAGCTAAATCATTTCCTTCAGGTCATGCTACTATATCTACAGTTTTAGCTTGGTTTGCTTTTTATGCTTTCGTACCGCGGACTTCTGGTAATTTCAAATCTTTATTAATATTGATTTGCATCGTCTATCCGCTGCTAATGAGTTTTACAAGAGTCTACTTAAATGTCCATTATCTTAGTGATGTTGTTGCGGGAATAGCCTTGGGGACCTGCTGGATGATATTCTTATCTAAATTTTATATAAACAATGAAGCCCAAATTCCAATTGCTTAAGAATGTAGGCTATGCTATAGCTGGGCTTTTCAATATGCTCAAAGAAGAAACGTCCTTCAAAATTCAGGTATTCACCTTTGTTTTATTTTCTATCATTTTGGTATTCATAGATTTTACAAATCTGTCAAAGCTCATTTTATTTACCTCAATGGTTTTCGTATTAGCTGGAGAAGCGATTAATTCTGCTATCGAGCGTATTGTAGATCTAGGAAGTCCAGACTATCATGAGTTAGCAAAGCAAGCTAAGGATATAGGAGCATTGATTGTCCTGTTATTTTTTACTATCAACTGTTTGATTTGGTTGACGACGCTACTTTGGGAGTTTGGTTATATCTAAAAACTTAACATCATGAACAAGCTCTTATTATTTTTCTTGGTTTTGATAAGTTATCAATGTACTGCGCCAGCTCCTTATGACGGAGATGAGCTAGTTATAAATAATGCAACAATTATTACGATGACTTCATCAGGAGTTCTTGATAAGCAGAATATCGTAATCAGAGCAGATACCATATTCCATATTGGAAAATATACGGCTAGTCCTAATGCAATAAGCATAGATGGATCAGGCAAATATGTAATACCAGGACTAACTGAGATGCACGCGCACATTCCATTAGCGGAAGAAGGGAATGATACTTTGGTAAAAGAAACTTTGTTCTTGTACTTATCTCAAGGGGTGACTACAATTCGAGGGATGTTAGGTAATCCCTATCATTTAGACCTTAAAAAGCAAGTTGCAAATGATGAGTTGCTGA
>CALFUQ010000154.1 GCA_937929885.1 uncultured Saprospiraceae bacterium | reverse complement strand
ACTCTCCTTCATACCATTTGTAAGTTATATTTCCTCCATAGTTAAGCGTAACAAGTTGTATTTCTGTGTTTACACATGCTGTACTAAATTCACTAGTTACTGTTGGTGTCGCGAATTCAACAACTTCTAAATCTAGTTCTGTTTGTACGGTGCATGAGTTTGTTCCAACTGACAAAGTATACAAGCCATTATTCTGAATAGTTGGGTTACTGATAATTGGAGACGGGTCATTAGATGCAAAATCTGCTGGCCCCGACCAGTTAAACTCAAGCCCTATAGGATCTATAATGTTAGTGCCTAATATCAAGGTGTCACCTGGACAAAGTCCACTTGTGGAATTTATTATAAGAGAGTCTAAGGTCACATTAACTTGCGCTACACATTCAGATAAGTTTCCAGAAGCGTCTCTTGCCGATAGATTAATACTTATTTGCTCTCCTAATTGGGCGCAGTCAATATTATTTGGTGAATAAAGAATGGTATCCAATTCACAATTATCAGTTGCTGAAATTAGGATATCTAAATCCGCTATGCTAAAATTACTCAACTCAGAAATAGAAAGATTAATGGAATCATTTTTACAATTAATCTCTGGTAATATATTGTCAATTACACTTATCGCATAAGAACAAGAATCAGCATTGTTTGCCAAATCTAAAACATGGTAGGTAGCTGTATAGCTTCCAGATAGCAGACTATCTACTTGCATACTTCCATCTCCCACGATGCTATCACTAAGTATCAACTCCTCGCTAGTTACACTATATTTCAAAACTAGAGAATCTGCAAACCCACAATTATCCATTACCGTATAATCGGACGGTAGTAAAAAACTAATCAGACAAGAGGTCGAATCTATATTAATAATTGTATCTGATGGGCAAGTTATGAGAGGTGGCAATATATCTTCTGAAGATATATTCACAATATTAGATGGTGAAGAACTACATCCATCCTTATCGACAATCACATAATAATCTTCCACTCCAGCGATGGGAGCAAATGATATTGAATTAACGCTACTCGTATCTATCAAATTACCATCAGGGAATATTCCTTCAAAATAGCTATAGACTACGCTGAAATCATAAGGAGAAGCTTCTAACAAGATCGTATCTCCGAGGCAAATATTTTGGGTGTCACTATTAAGACTTGGTGTCTCAAACGACTCTATCTCAACCATGACTGTATCCACTTGATTACATCCTGACTCTCCAGTAACATTAAGAAAATATGCTCCTGCAAAGGTAGAATCAACTGCTGTCAGAACAGGGTTAGCGACTGAAGATGCATAACTATTAGGACCTGTCCATGAGTAAACATTTTGATCTATGTCTCCATCGATTGCTATATTAGAAAACAGTTTAAGTGTATCACTCGTACAGAATTTGCTTTCGAATGTAGCATTGATTTGCTCTACTTCTACTTGAAGTATAGAGGTGCAGTTTTGAAAATTCCCAGTCCGATCAAAGATCCTTAAGTTTACTCCAATGGTAGTACCTACTTGATCACAAGTAACACTCATAACAGGAGTTGATATGGAATCAATAAAACAATTATCCACTAAGTTTTCGATAAAAACACTATCTGAAAGTACGAATGGAGTTGCGCTACTTATTGGCAGATAAATTATCTCGTTTTTACACTCTATATCTTGCCCGTCTAGATCACTCACCTCTACCGTTAACATGCAACTAGCTTGGTTACCTGATGCATCACTGGCTATATATTCTACGAGATTTGTACCAGCATTAAATGCAATAGAAACTGAATCAATACCTGTCTCAATAGTATCTAAACCTATAGTCGTGCCACCAGAAACATTATAAGATAAAAATCCCAGGTCACAATTTTCTTGCGTCAGGAAGTTTGTTGGCAACATAACTTCTGCTATACAAGTAGCAAGATCAACTTCAGTCTCTATACCCGCAGGACAAACTACTACAGGAGGAATAGTATCTAAAATCGTAATCGTACTTACTATCGAGTCACTGTTGCCACTACAATCTTCGATTAAGTAAGTAAAATCATAAACGCCAGATCTCAGCAAGGTATCAAATCTACCGTCTCGCACCTCTACAAGAATATCTTCAAATCTAATTCGCTTTACTACTTGTGAATCTTGCACACAATTATCACTTACCTCAGGAAAGAGCATTATCGTGTTGACCATACAAGTAGAATCTGCTTGTAATATTATTTCTTCAAATGGCTCATCGAAAGATGGAGCGATAGTATCTGTAAGTATAAAAAAGGCACTTGTCACAGTTGCATTATCACAAGCATCTACGAATACAAAATCAATAGCCACCTCAGCACTCCCACACTCTAAATCATCTACGCTGTTAATAAGGTCTCCAGGAAAAGTACTGCTATCATTAACATCATATGATCCTGGCACTGCAGCAAACCAATCTACACTAGCACAATCATCCACAGCACTTGCACCTCCAATATTACCTAACCAATCATCAAATTTTATAACTAACGAATCAGGGTCTTCACAACTTAGATTAATATCACTTGCAGCCACTGTTATATTCGGGCTAATGGTATCCATAACTGTAATTTGCTGTGGTACAATGTTAGAGCTACCACAGCCATCAGCTATCTGCCAAAATCTACTAATTACAAATTCACACCCTTCTGAATCCCCAGAGTCAGTGAAAATAACTAGTGGGTTAGGGTTACAATTATCCGAAACATCAGTTGGGAATCCTGTAACAATAGTTTGAGCATCATCAGCACAAAAAATCGTGATATCAGGAGGTACTACAAACGAAGGAATAATTGTATCTACTACGTCTATCATTTGCTCGAAAGAAGCTGAGTTACCACATTCATCAGTGACAGTCCATAATCTATTTAAAGAGTAATTATAGAACTCACAAGCCGTACTGTCTACTGACCGGGTGGAGGACAGATCTTCAAAAGTTGGGACCAGATTAGTATTGCAATTATCTGATACTCCAATGGTTTCTAAAGCATCACTACATGCCACTTCGATATTTCGCTGAGGGTCTACAAACCGTGGAGCTATGGTATCTGTCAAGCTAAAGCTGGCTGTAGTAATTTGATCATTGCCACAGAGATCTCTAACTCTGAATGAAACTGTAACTTCCCAACCGCAACTATTTCTATCTACAGGAATAAACGGTCCAGTTGTAGGATTAGAAGTGTTAGAGTTTCCTTGATTATCACTCCAGAACATACTAAACCATTCTACTGAAGGCGAACATGCATCTGTAGCTTCAGCACCTCCAAAAGACATAACCCATCTATCTAATGAGTCCTGTGTAAATTCATCACAATGTAATATCACACTAGATGCAGCTGTAATTAAATCAGGTCGCTGACGATCTATTACTTGAAATCTCGCGAAGGTGGTGTCTAGAGATGTATTACCACAAGTGTCTATGGCATAAAACCCAACTTCAAAAACATTATCAGGATTACAAAAAGTACCGAAAGAACTATCAAGACTATCTTGAATTTCAGATAGAGCAATTGTTGTTTCTATCTCTACTACTCCACTATTATCCGATGCCAAAGCACCACCATCTATACTAAACCAATCATTAAGTTCGGAGTTGTAATCACTACTGCATTGCACCAAAAGGTCTGTGGGTTGTACCGTAAGTTGAGGTCGTATTGTATCATTTTCAATACTATCCCCATACCCATACAGGCATAGACTCATCATCATCAAAATGATGCTAGGGATTATTTTCGCGGGGCTATTCATACTTGAATAAAACGCCAAGTTATGCCAAAGTGATTGACTAAAAATGTAGGGGCGGGAATATAATGGATGTTTTTCTTAGATATTTTTTATGCAAATGTCTTGCGTACCGTTAACAAGGTATTAATCCTTACTCTCGGCTTCTGAGTCGCTGGATTCGTTGACTTTTTTATCATCTACTTTGTCGTTCAAAAACGTATTCAGTTTATCGACTTCGTAGTTGCTTTGTAATTCTCCGAAGGTATTGATCTTGATATCAAAACCTTTAAGTTCCTCATGGACTTCAGGGTCCCCGTGCTTTTTCATTTTCTTAGGCATCTGCTTGATTTTCTTTTTGAATCAATTTAATCTCTTTAAACCGTACTAGGTTTGATCTTAATCTTTCGTCTACTTCGGCTTTACCTATAAGCTCCATAGTACTAAATAGATCTGGCCCTTTCATAGTTCCAGAAACTCCAATTCTTAATATAGGAAGGATGGCTCCAAAACCTAATTCGTTTTCTCCTATATAATTTTTAACGGCTGTCTCAATATTCTGAGTTGTGTAATCCTCTATTACAAATACCGTTTCTATTATACTTTGAATGTGGTTTTCGTTTTCGAGTTTGAATTTTTTCCTGATTGTCTTTTCGTCGATAATTTCAGGCTTTTGGAAAAAGAAGCTCCCAGCTGATAGAAAGTCTTTAAGTGTCACAGCTCTTTCCTTCATCAATCCACAGAATTTCGTCAAATATTCTTGAGATACATCATACCCAGCATCTACAACGTCTTGAGAAATCAACTCAGCTAGCTTGGCATCATTCATATGAATGATATACTGCTGATTAAACCATTTTGCTTTATCAAAATCGAATCTCGCTCCACCTTTACTAACTTGTTTCAATGAAAATGCCTCTGCTAATCCAGCATTAGTAAATATCTCTTGCTCCGTACCAGGATTCCAACCAAGGAACGCTAAGAAGTTTATAATTGCTTCTGGTAGAAATCCAGCTTCCTTAAATCCCTCATAAACTTCTCCGTCAGGATTATTCCATTCCATTGGGAAAACTGGAAATCCAAACTTAGCACCATCACGCTTACTGAGTTTACCCTTGCCTACAGGCTTAAGTAATAATGGTAAATGTGCAAACTTTGGAATGTGATCCTCTAATCCTAAAGCTCGGTATAATAAAATATGATGAGGTGTACTTGACAACCACTCTTCCCCTCTAATCACATGAGATATCTTCATTAGATAGTCATCTACAATATTTGCCATGTGATAAGTCGGCATGCCATCTGTCTTTAGTAATATTTTATCATCTAATTCATCAGAAGAAAAACTCACCTTATCTCTAATTTCATCAACAAATGAAATCGTTTCTCCTGGAGTTACTTTGAGCCTTACCGTGTAGCTTGCATTACTATCTAGGAGTTCTTTTACTTCGGATTCTGGGAGTGACAGACTGTTGCGCATATCCATACGAGTACTTGCGTCATATTTAGCTCGCTGGATCCCTTGGCGCTCAAGTCTTGTGCGCATCCCTTCTAACTCTTCATGAGAATCAAAAGCATAGTAAGCGTGACCGCTGTTTATTAACTTTTGAACATATTCGCCATAAGTCGACTTACGCTCTGATTGCCTGTATGGTCCATAATCTCCGCCTGCTCTTGGGCCTTCATCTGGTGCTATCCCTAACCAATGCAAAGCATCTATTACATAGTCTTCTGCCCCTTCGACAAATCGTTTTTGATCAGTATCCTCTATCCTTAGAATAAAAGTCCCTCCGTGCTTCTTAGCAAGCAAGTAATCGTATAAGGCGGTTCTGATTCCACCAATGTTAAGTGGGCCTGTTGGGGAAGGTGCAAATCTTACTCTTATGTCACTCATATATCTGTTTGAAGATTCCGATGTATTTTTAGTTTAGAGTGATTTAGTAACATTATGTTAATTAATTTGCGAGCCATTGATTCTCTATCTTTCATCTTTTTCTCGACCTGTAGCGTTGGCTACAAATCTACAAAAGAGCTTCAGTTAGAAAATCAAGCAACAACAACTTATCTTAACTTACATTTCTAATTCACTTCCAACAAAAATATACTTAAACCCGCACTAATGAATAGATTAGGATAAAGGTTTACAAAAATATGTATCTCGTAAAAACACCCATATTCATTCAAAAAATTTATGAAAGTTGTACCTGGAGAATCGATTCTAAGGATAGCATCTACCTGACCTTTGACGATGGTCCCCACCCCGAAGCGACTCCTCTGGTTTTAGAACTACTTAAAACTTATGATGCTAAGGCTACATTTTTTTGTATTGGTGAAAATGCTAGGGCACACCCAAAGTTAGTACAGCAAATATTAGTAAGTGGGCACACTATAGGTAATCATAGTTATAGCCATCCTTCTGGCTGGACTACAAAGACTAAGAATTATATTGCTGATGTAGATAAGTGTAAAGAGATTATAGACAGTAAGCTTTTCAGGCCACCATATGGGAGATTAAAACCCAGTCAACTTAATGAGCTCGTGGCAAAATATAAGGTTATAATGTGGGACATCATGTGTGGAGATTTTGAGGATCAACTTACAAAAGAAATATGCCTCTCTAATATTACTGATAATGCTAAGGCTGGCTCTATCATATTATTACATGATACCGCTTCTAGTATTAAAAAACTTAAGTATGTCTTACCTAAGGTTTTAGAGTTTTATAATACGAAGGGTTTAAAATTTAAAGCTATTCCAGAGTAGAATTAGATAAACATCCCAATTGTATCTACCAACAGATCTAAGAGATTACAATCCAAGAAACTTAGAGAACCTATATTGCGTTTATAAGTTAAGTTCAATAAAATGATCGACTTCAATAGATATAGAAAACAGTTTAGCAAAGAAAAACTTGCAGAAAAGATCAATAAAACTTTTGGCAAACTGGGTCAAAAAATGATCTATACTGTCTTGCTACTTTATTATGCTTATGGTCATGATAATACCCCATCATGGGCTAAAAACATAATCATAGGTGCATTAGGGTATTTTCTTTCTCCTATTGATGCTATACCAGATTTATCTCCATTTTTAGGTTATACTGATGACCTGGGTATATTGAGCTTTGGTCTTGTAGCAATAGCTTGCTACATCAATGATGAAGTAAGAGTAAAGGCTGAAGGAAAATTATTAAAATTCTTTGGAAAAGTAGATGCTGATGTAATATCAGCAGTTAATAAAACACTGTAGGATACTTATTCTAATAAGCGCATTTTTCTTTCTAGATCATCTTGCGTGTCTTCTAGTTCTTCTATCTCTGTATTAAAGAAGTAATGCCAAAAAAGTCCTCCAATTAAGAAAGCAACAAAGAAGGATATGAATCTATTACCGAACGGAATAGTACTAAAAAAATACTCGGCGAGAACCACCAAAAAAATTGGGAAGAAAACGATATAATACATTTTATTTAATCTCAATCGGGTCAACTTCACTTCCATTCCATGGATGATGTACTCAATCTTCTTCTTTAACCAATTGATATCTTTATCTGCAACCTTATCTCGATTATCTATCCTATACTCTTTAACCTTCCGTGCAGCACTAAGCAATTTTATTCGATAATAAATTAGATAAATCACTACTAGAATAAGAGGTATCATCATAGCATTAAACCCATCCTTAATGAATGATAACATATTCAGTAAAATTATAGGAACTGCAACTAAAGCGATTGCTAGATTCATTTCTAACTTATCACTTTGTTCTCTTAGATCTTTTAAGATTAGGTCTGCTCTAGTCTCTAATGCTTCATAGAATTTATAATCCCCTTCATCATCAGATTTGGCTTTCTCAATTTTCTTGAGATACTCGTTATACTTTTCTTTGCGATGGATAAGATCCATACTTAATATCTATTGGGTGGTACGAAGTATGAAGTTACTGAAAAAGTGTTCTTTTTTCAATATCCCGAATAATGAAGAAAATAAATGGAAATAAACCTAATATGTGATACTAGGATTCAGTCAACCCTTGCACTAGTAGCGAAACTTCGTTATTGAGTACTTCTACAAAACCTTTGGTAATCTTATAGCTTGTGTTAGAGCCTTTAGTATCTATGATCCTGATAGCGCCTTCTCCTAAAGATGAAACTATCGGTGCGTGGCCAGCTAGTATCTCAAACTGCCCAGTAATACCAGGTACTTTTACTGACTTGATTTCTCCTGCAAAAACTTCTTTGTCTGGAGTGAGGACTACTAAGTTCAAGATATTTGGTTTTAGTTATTTTCAGCTTCAGCTATTAGCTTCTTACCTTTTGCAATAGCATCATCTATATTACCAACAAGGTTAAATGCTGCTTCTGGATACTCATCTACTTCTCCATCCATAATCATATTAAATCCTCTGATGGTTTCTTCTATCGGCACTAATACCCCTTCCATACCTGTGAACTGCTCTGCTACATGGAATGGTTGTGATAAGAAACGTTGTACCCTTCTCGCTCTGTGTACTACACCTTTATCTTCATCAGATAATTCTTCCATCCCTAAGATGGCGATGATATCTTGTAGCTCATTATATCTCTGTAGTAAAGTTTTTACTTTCTGAGCGGTGTTATAATGCTCTTCTCCAATAATCGCAGGGTCAAGAATCCTAGATGTAGAATCCAAAGGATCCACCGCTGGATAAATTCCTAAAGAAGCAATTTTTCTATTTAATACTGTAGTTGCATCCAAGTGAGCAAATGTAGTCGCTGGCGCTGGATCAGTTAAATCATCTGCAGGCACATATACTGCTTGCACTGAAGTAATAGATCCTCTCTTAGTGGATGTAATACGCTCTTGCATCAGACCCATCTCAGTAGCCAAAGTAGGCTGGTACCCTACCGCTGAAGGCATCCTTCCTAGTAGTGCTGACACCTCAGAACCTGCCTGGGTGAATCTAAATATGTTGTCAATGAAGAATAAGATATCTTTTCCTCCAGTCGGATCATTAAGATCTCCATCTCTATAATACTCTGCCATCGTCAAACCAGATAGCGCAACTCTCGCTCTCGCTCCAGGTGGCTCATTCATCTGTCCGAATACTAGTGTTGCCTTAGAAGTAGTAAGTGCTTGCTTGTCTACTTTAGATAGATCCCATCCACCTTCTTCCATAGAATGCTTAAATGCTTCTCCGTAATTGATTACGTCTGATTCTAAGAATTCTCTCAATAAATCATTTCCTTCTCTAGTACGCTCTCCTACTCCTGCAAATACAGATATACCCTCGTAAGCTTTTGCAATGTTATTTACCAACTCCATTATGAGTACGGTCTTACCAACTCCTGCTCCTCCAAACAATCCAATCTTTCCTCCTTTCATGTAAGGCTCTATTAGATCGATAACTTTTATACCTGTATACAGTACTTCTTTCTCTACAGAAAGGTCCTCATATCTTGGTGGCTTTCTGTGGATTGGGTAAGCATCTTCTCCTTTAGGCACCTCACCGATTCCGTCAATTGCTTCTCCTACTACATTAAACAATCTTCCTTTAATCGCTTCTCCTACAGGCATTGATATAGGCTTGCCTGTATCTACTACAGTCATTCCCCTTGTCAATCCATCAGTAGCATCCATAGCAATTGCACGTATACTATCTTCACCTAAGTGTCTTTGACATTCTAATACAAGATCATCAGCTCCCTCTCTTTTAATAACTAAGGCATTTAGGATTTCTGGTAAGACTGCAGCTTCATCAGAAAAACTTACATCTACGACTGGACCTATGACTGATTTTATGTGACCTGTTTGTGACATTTTGAGTTTAGTTTAAAGCTCTAAAGAGCAGGTAACCTAATAAAGCCGCAAAGATAAGCTTTTGGAGCTTTTATTGGCTTTAATATTAAAATTCGTGCTTAGTTTTTAAAATATATGCTGATATCTCTACTCTTACGAATCTAGTAGCTTGCTAATCGGCTATTTCGCAATATAATTTTTAGGAATAGGCATTCCGTAAAATCTTTAGAACTATAATTTTGGTATCAATTATGCCGCCTGAAGGTCAGTTACCCAAAAATTATTCATCCCATCTCCTTGTAGTACCTCAATGGTTTGAGTATTGAATAAATCTAGTAATGCCAGGAAGGTAACTATGGCGTGTATTCGGTTTTCTAAACCATCAAATAATTCGGTGAATGCAATCTTAGTTTTCCCTTTAACTCGGTTCACGATATAGACTCTTTGCTCTTCTACTGTATATTCAAATCTTACTATCGTATGTCTAGTTTGAGCCTGACGATTCTCAAACTTATCCATACATTTCTGAAAAACCTTCATCAACTTGTAAAGTGTTAGAGATTCTAACTCAACATCTACTAGAGCTTTATTACCTATCTCACGTAAATCCTTAATTGTATTTCCTCTTCCATGAATTAGGGTCCTCGCTTCTTCTAACTCTCTAATTTCATCTAGGATACTTTTATACTTTTTGTATTCTAATAGCTTTTGAATTATCTCCTGTCGTGGGTCTATCTCATTGCCATCTTCATCCAACTGCTTTCTAGGAAGCAACATCCGAGCTTTGATTCTCATCAGTGTAGCAGCTACCAATATGAACTCACTTGCCACATCAATATTGAGCTCTTCGAGCTTACGGACATAAGCCAAAAAGTCATCTGTAATCTTAGAGATATCTATATCATAAATATTAAGCTCATCTCTCTCTATAAAGAAAAGTAAGAGGTCGAAGGGACCTTCAAAATGCTCAATCTTAACCTGATATGTATCTGACATAATGGAACTCAAAATTACTTAAAATTGGGTCTGATTAAAACTAATTATCATATATCGCTAAATAGTTATCCACATATACGCTAAGATAGTTTACCATCGATTTTGCTTGTAAATCAATTTTTTAATAACTTCCTCTTAAACCCTACTCTATATTACTAACCAATTGAATATCAAACTATTATTAACCTAACCTGTTATGATGAACACATTCAAAAAATTTAATTCTTTTTTATTCCTTGCCGTCATTTTTGTGGTCAGTTGCTCGACTACCAAAAATTTAGACCCATTAGAAACTACTACCAAGGAAGTAGTACAAGAAGTAGTCAATATTGAAGAGAAAAAATATATGACTAAGCGTGAGGTCGATGCTAATGGCTACACCTATGAGACTGTAACAAACGATCCATCTGCAACCAGGATTTACACACTAGAAAATGGATTAAAAGTATACCTAAGTGTTTATAAGGGCGAACCAAGAATTCAAACATTAATTCCAGTCAAAGCTGGTGGAAAGTTTGATCCTGCGAATTCTACAGGACTTGCGCATTACTTAGAACATATGATGTTTAAGGGAAATCACAACTTTGGTACTAAGGATTGGGAAAAAGAAAAAGTATTGCTAGATGAGATCGAGCAAATGTTTGAAGATTATAGAGACATCACTGATGCTGATGCTAGAAAAGCACACTATCTAAAAATAGATTCACTTTCTAATGAAGCATCTAAATATGCTATCGCTAATGAGTATGATAAGATGGTATCATTTGTCGGAGCAACAGGGACTAATGCCTATACCACAGAAGACAGAACAGTGTATGTAAATAATATACCTGCTAATCAATTAGAAAATTGGATTCAAATAGAATCAAAGCGATTCGAAAAAATCGTAAACAGGTTATTCCACACAGAACTGGAAGCCGTATATGAGGAAAAAAATAGATCACTAGATAATGACAGATGGAAGGTGTATGAGAACATGTATAAAATCATGTTTGATGATCATACCTATGGGAAGCAAACAGTGATAGGTACAATAGATCATCTTAAGAATCCTTCTATTACAGATATCGTAGCTTATTTTGACAAGTACTATGTACCTAATAATATGGCGGTATGCTTAGCTGGTGACCTTGATCCAGCAGAGACCATCAAGATAGTAGACCAATATTTCGGAGGGCTAAAAGCTAAGCCTATCACTCCGTATGTACCTGCAATAGAAAAACCAATCACCAGCCCAAGAGAGAAAACAATCATGGGACCAGATGCTGAAAGTGTAACTATGGGCTTTAGAATGGGTGGTACCTCTAGTGATGATGCTGCTAAGATGAATATGGTAGATATGATGCTCGATAATTCTATGGCGGGCTTAATTAATCTTAACCTCGTCCAAAAACAAAAAGTACTTGGTGCAGGATGCTATCGTGATTACTTGAATGATTATGCTATCCATACATTTTATGGCAATCCTAGAGAAGGTCAGTCTTTGGAGGAAGTAAGGGATCTTATTTTGGGAGAAATTGAAAAGATTAAATCTGGAGATTTCGAGGATTGGTTGATGCCAGCCATCATTAATGATTTTAAGAAAAATCAAATGAGAGGGTTGGAAAATAATTACAACCGTGCTAATAATATGGTGATGGCATTTACTAATAATATGGAATGGTCAGACTATATAGATGAGATTGAAACCATGAGTAAGATCACTAAAGAAGAATTGGTAGAATTTGCAAATGAGAATTATGGAAACAACTATGGTGTCATCTATAAAAAGACTGGGGAAGACCCTAATAAATTGAAAGTTGATAAACCGACAATCACTAAAGTAGATTTAGATAGAACGACTAGATCTCCATTCTTTGAAGAAATTATGGCTAACGATGTTCCTCGACTTGAACCTCTATTCATCGATTATGAAAAAGACTTTTCTAAGTCCACTATGAAGGCAGACATTCCTGTGCTTTACAAGCAAAATGAAGAGAACGATTTATTCACACTTTACTATTTGATTGAATCGGGTACCAATGAAAACCCAAAGCTTAAAATGGCAATGGATTACCTACAGTATCTTGGTACTGGTGATAAGTCATCCGCAGATGTAAAGAAAGAATTCTATAAGTTAGGTTGTGATTTTAGTGTATTCTCTGGCGAAGAAAGAGTATATGTTTATCTAAGTGGTATCCAGGATAATATGTCTGATGCCTTAGAATTATTCGAAGACTTGCTTGAAAACCCAAAGGTTGATAATCCAGATATTTTGGTGAATTTAAAATCAGATGCACATAAGAAAAGAGCTGATTCTAAAAAAGATAAGGGTACCATATTATGGAGTGGACTTGCGAGCTATGCAAAATATGGCAAGGATTCTCCTTTCACCAATGTCTTGTCTAATGAAGAATTAAACACATTAAGGTCTGAAGAACTTGAAGGCATAATTAAGGATATACAACAATCTGAGCACACAGTGATGTACTATGGTCCTATGTCACAAGAGGACCTTACGATGACCCTCAATAAACAACATAGAGTACCAGAAGCAGTCAAGCCTCTACCGGCTAAAAAGATTTTCAAAGAATTAGGTAATGATGACCCTCAGGTTGTTTGGTCTGACTATGACATGGTGCAAGCGGAAATATTATTTCAGCATAAAGGACAGGGTTACGATAAAGACTTGTCTCCGTCTGTGAAATTATTCAACGAATATTTTGGAGGAATGGGAGGTATAGCATTCCAAGAAATCAGAGAAGCTCAAGGATTAGCTTACTCTGTATTTACTGGTTACTCGCAAGGTAATAAAGAAGGCAAAGATGATTTGCTTAGAGCATACGTCGGGACACAAGCGGATAAGCAAGAAGAAGCAATGAATGCTATGATAGAGTTGCTAACGGTTATGCCAGAGTCTCAGCAGACTTTTGAAAATGCCAAGAAGGCTATTTTAGAAAAAATCGAGAGTGAACGAATCACTAAGACAAGGGTTTTCTTTAATTACTTAGATGCTCAGCGCAAAGACCTAGACTACGATATCCGTAAAGACATTTATACTAAAATGAAGGATATGACATTCGCTGATCTCAAAGCTTTTCATGCTAAATATATTTCTGGGAAGAAGTTTAACATTGCTGTAGTAGGAGACAAAGAGAAACTAGATTTAAAAGCACTGGAGAAATATGGCAATGTTAAAGAACTAAGCCTTGCAGAGATTTTTGGATTTGAAGAGTATGAAGTTAAGAAGGTAGAGCGACCATAGAAGTCGATATTACTAATTCAATTGATAAAAGAAATACGAGCCTTCAGTTTTACTGAGGGCTCTTTTTGGCTTATCAAAGATGACTTCAATTTAAGACAGCTAAGACAACACATGATAAGATTAAAACTGTGCTCTGAACCTGTTTAAAAAAGAAAAGGCCAATGCTTAACGCACTGACCTCTTTCTAACACTCTTAATTTATTTGGGTTAAATGGGCTGTATTATTTTTATATTCCTTCAGTTTCTTCTCCAAGAATCCAAGAAAGTATCCAATCTAAATAGCTAGTAGGCATAGTAGTAAGTTTTTGTTCTACGATAAAGATATTCGAAACGAATAGCTATAGAAACTACAAACTTGCTCAAAATACCACAAGCAATTTCACCACCATTACGCTGGCAATGCTAATTAAACAACTGATTTACAGCCGCTTATCAAGAAAAACATATTCTTCTACAATAGTAAAGGTAAGATAGTATTATCCCTATAAGTATAGAAATAAGCCCAAAAGCACAACAAACAATTAAACCATTATTACCATCTGCAATATATTTAATATATTGATAATCAGTTTATTGTACTTTAACTATGCAGGACATTATAGCCTTATGTAAAATCTTATCGAGACAAAAAATAAAGGATTTACAGATATTCAAGGAGAATAATAAGCAACTCCAACTTTACCAAGGAGTAATAGCAGGCACAATTAAAACTGAAAAAGACGCCGTTAAAAACTTGTATCATGGAAAAGTGAGCAAGAATAATTTGCAAATGCTTAAGTATAGACTTAAGCATAAATTACTCAATGCCTTATTCCAAATCGACCTTAATCAACCTCGATATTCTAATTACAATAGGTCAAGAATAAATGTTTATAAAAACTGGTCATTTGTAAACATACTGTTAGAAAACAACGCCAGACCAGTCGCGATAGAGATCTGCGAAGAAGCATTTAGGAAAGCGACTAAATTTGGATTTACTGATCTACAAATTCTTTTAGGCAGACTTTTAATGAAGCATTATGGGTTTCTAGACATTGATAGAAAGAAACATAAATATTACGAAAGCATCATTTTCGAAAAACTCGAAGTTCTAAAACAAGAACTAATAACTGAAAAATACTATTCTGATATTTCGCAAGAATATGTTGTAAAAAAATCCTCAGACAACGATAAACTCAAACTAAAACTTGAAAAGTATACCAAGGAATTGTCTGAATACGAAAAGCAAAATAAAACTTACATAATCTGTCTTTACTATTATAAAATTTTGATTGCAAAACACCTCCTTGACAAGAATTATAATAAAGCAAAAGTCATAGGGATTAAAGGTCTAGAGTATTTTTCGAAAGAAGACATTAGAACTCCAGTTGCAGAATTTCTCTTTAGACAGACAATTCATATTTGCCATATTCAGTTGGCAGAATATGATGAAGCTATACTAAAAATAAAGCGAAATCTAGAAATTGCAACTCCATATAAATTTAATTGGTATAAGGAGTGGGGTTACTATTTTGGATGGGCAGTAATTACCAAAAATTATGATGAAATGGTAAAGGCAACATACACTGCAACCCATAACAAAAAGCTTGTGCAATATCCAATGCTACTAGAAACTTGGCGAATCAAAGAAGCATATGTTCAGATGCTAATAAAGTTAGATATGGTTTCAGAAAAAGCTTTAGAACTTCATCCATTAAGAGGTTTTAGAATTAATAAATTTCTTAACGATGTACCTAAATACTCTAAAGATAAAAGGGGGCTAAATGTCTCTATCCTAATCGCACATTTTATGCACTTGTTGATAGCTAAAAAGTATGATCTACTAATTAATAAAATTGAAAATTTAAGATTGTACTCTTACAGATACTTAAGAAATGATTCCACACTGAGATCAAATTGTTTTATTAAAATGATCTCAAAAATTCCAGATACAAACTACCATCCGCAAGCACTAACAAGACACACTAAGAAGCTTTATACAAAACTAGTTGGGAGTAAATATTCTTATACAGACAACCCTACAGAAATAGAAGTCATCCCCTATGAAAACCTCTGGGAAATAGTTCTAGAAATCTTAGCTAAAAATCAAAAGAAGAGATAAGCACATTCTTGGTAAATTTAGGCATGCAAAACTATGGTACGCTTTATCTAATCCCCTGCCCTATAGCAGAAGACACAAACTCCACGCTACCCCAACTAACCATCGACAAGATATTTGAACTGCGGAACTTTATAGCTGAGCGCGCTAAAACAACACGACGATTTATTAAAACCCTTAACCCGCCATACCAAATCTCAGAATTAGAAATCGAAGAACTAGACAAGCATGGAAAGACTGGGGTTGACAAATATCTCAATGCTCTTAGAAAAGGAAAGGATGTAGGTCTTATCTCAGAAGCTGGCTGCCCATGCATTGCAGATCCAGGAGGCAAGATTGTAGCCCAAGCATATCGAGAGCATATTAAAGTGGTACCGCTGGTGGGGCCATCATCTATCCTACTGGCTATGATGGCTTCAGGGATGAATGGTCAAGCATTTACATTTCATGGATATCTGCCTGTCAAAAATGATGGATTAAAATCTAGACTTAGAAAACTCGAAAGTGAAGCCCAAAAAACTGGGTATGCACAAATATTCATGGAGACACCCTATCGATCCAAAAAGATAATCGACATGATTTTGAAGTCATTATCCCCAAAAACGAGGTTATGTATAGCTAAAAACATAACTAGTGTGGATGAAGAGATCAAAACGAAGAAAATCTCAGAATGGCAAAAAACACCTATTTCTGAAGAAAAATACCCAGCAATCCTCATTATTTCCCCTTAAAATGCTCTAAAACCAATAAATCCCCCGCTTGCGCAGAGGATTTATTTAAACACACCTGTTTATAAATGAGAATATATTACTATTTTAACAAATATGATGCCAAGTGACTTATATCCGTCATATATAATGTCGCTAAGTTTTGCGCCCATCTCAATGACCATTAAGAACTTCTCCTTATTTTAATATGATAAGATAGCACAATGACTCTTAGTGCCACCAATTTTATACTAAAGCAATACCTAAAAACTCGTCAAAAGAGATTGCACCGAGTTATGCAGGAACCATTAACCTGTCATCAAGGGACATTGGCTGAGATCTTAAATACTCAACAAAATACTGCGTGGGGAAATCAATTTTGTTATCATCAAATTTCAGATCTTAAAAGTTACAAAAAACAAGTACCCATTCATCGGTACGAAGAGTTTTATCCTTGGATTAAGAAAATGATAGAGGGTCAACCTGACGTTTTGCACCCTGGCGTAATTACTAGATTTGCTCGATCGTCTGGGACATCTAATGACAAGAGTAAATACATCCCACTTGCTGATAAGATGCTCAGTGCAGGCCATGACACCGCATCATGGGACTTATTATCTACCATCTATGATCTTAGACCAGACACTAAAATCTTTGTTAATAAAAACCTCATCATGGGCGGTAGTATTCACTCATTCGATGAAAACCCAAATGCTATCTACGGAGATATATCAGCGATTACACTTAATAATTTACCTCCTTTTAGCAGACCGTATTATACACCAGATTTCGAAACTGCCTTGCTAGATGATTGGGAAGAAAAAATCTCTCTTATGGTCAAGATATGTAGCGAAGTAAAAGTGGAAATGATGGCAGGTGTGCCGAGCTGGACTTTGGTTTTACTGCAAAAAATAATCGAGTACAAAAAGGTTGAGACCATGGAACAGGTTTGGAATGAAGCAAGCATTTACATCCACGGAGGTGTTGGATTTGAGCCATACAGAAAATCTTTTGATTCCTTATTCCCATCTAAAAGGTTGGCCTATATGGAAGTATATAATGCATCTGAGGGTTTCTTTGCATTTCAAAATGATTTAAACACAGACGACCTCTTATTGCTACTTGATCACGGTGTTTATTTTGAGTTTATTCCTACCGAAGAATTTGGTAAAACTCATCCAGAAACCATTTCCTTGCAAGAGGTAGAACTCCATAAAACATATGCTTTAGTTATTTCCACTTTATCAGGTTTGAGTAGATATAGACTAGGAGATACAATTAAGTTTACTTCTTTAAATCCATTTAAAATTAAAATTGTAGGCAGAGAGCAACAGTACATCAACGCCTTTGGTGAAGAACTTATGGTGCATAATGCTGAATCTGCAATTTCGCGAACAGCGATAAAAACTAATGCAACATTAAAAGATTATACAGTTGCACCTTTTTACATAGCAGATGTTGATCGAGGAAAACATGAGTGGCTAATAGAATTTGAACAAGAACCAGAATCTTTATCTAGGTTTGCTGAAGAATTAGATAATGAATTGAAAGCAATTAACTCAGATTATAACGCCAAAAGAAGTTATGATCTAGTAATGCAACAATTGACCATTACATCTTTACCAAGCGGTACGTTTAATAAATGGATGAGACAAAAAGGAAAGTTAGGAGGGCAGAATAAAGTACCTAGATTATCAAATGATAGAATCATAGCCGAAGAAATACTAAAATCGATTAAAAACATTAATGCCAAACGATAACCTATTTGAAGAGACAGGACAAAAGCTTAAAGAGGAGTTAGAGATAGATATTGAGCAATTTGATTCTATATCCGAAGAGCAATTATTAGGTGCCATTACTGATCGAGTACTAAACCTGTTAGAACGCAATCCAGAATTATTATTTAGCTACCTATATCGACTTGATGTACTAGAACACAAAATTCAGTTTGCACTTAATCAACAGACAGAAGTCCCTCCTCATCAAGCTATTGCAAAGTTAATTTTAGACAGACAGAAATTAAGAATCTCTACAAAGCGAAAATATAAACAAGAACCACTAGAAGGCTGGGGATTTGATTAACCTTGAGCTACCCACAGGAATTTTATGCTTTTAAAAACAAAGGGAATTGTATTTAGGTCACTCAAATATTCTGAGACAAGTCTCATACTAGATATCTACACCTATGAGAAAGGACTTAGATCATATATTATTAGTGGTGTTCGTAATAAGAAGTCTAAGACTAAAGCCGGTATCATGCAGATCTCAAGCTTAGTAGAAATTGTAGCTTATGATAAGAATCAAAACACCCTTCAAAGAATAAAAGAAATCAAACCATCTTACCTCTACAAACAGGTTCCATTCAATGTAATAAAATCATCTCTTGCAATATTCATGATGGAACTATGCCGTAAAGGGATCAAAGAATCTGAGCATAATGTTTCACTATTTAATTTTGTAGAAGGTTGGTTAATACATCTCGACAATACCGAAAAAAAACTTGGTAATATTCCCTTGGTATTCATGATCCAACTAGCTGATGAGATTGGCTTTGGATTGCAAAATAATTACAGACCTGATACCTTATTCGATTTGAAGGGAGGGTCATTTGTAGACAAGGATGCAAGTGTAGAATCATATGTAAATCAGGAGTCAAGTGAGGCATTATCTAAATTGCTATTATCAGATATTAACAACTTTCATGAGGTGGCAATTAAAAAGCAAATCAGAAGTGCACTACTTGCAGATATGATCAAATTTTACCAATGGCATATTGATAATTTCAATGAATTGAAATCAATTGATGTTTTGAAAACGGTTTTCTCCTAATTATCTATTGAGATAAAAGAAATCAATAATATATTGACATATCAATTTAATATTTCAAACTTTTCAGGCTATAATCTTGTTTTTGGTGCCTAAATCATCATAATCGGATTCAAAACATAACAAAAATCTCTAATTTATTGATATGTCATCTGTATGATTAAAAGCATTAATACCTGTTCTTAATGCTAAAATCATTGTGTAAATGATACATCAGCTTACCAACGAAGTAGCGATATTTAAGTAAACTTTTGTCTTGGCATCTAAAATCAATTATAGCAAAATCAAAGTCGCAAAAAAGCTTAAAGTAGAGCTCTATGAAAAGATGCTATGGCCGCGGATGATCGAAGAGAAGATGCTTGTGCTGATAAGACAAGGCAAAATATCTAAGTGGTTCTCAGGGATTGGTCAAGAGGCAATTGCAGTAGGTTGTGCATCTATCCTAAAAGACGAAGAGATTATATTCCCCATGCATAGAAACTTAGGTGTTTTTACAACTAGAGGAATTTCATTGTACAATCTATTCTGTCAGTGGCAAGGTAAATCTGACGGGTTTACTAAAGGCAGAGATCGCTCATTTCACTTCGGATCTATGGAGCATAATGTGGTTGGCATGATATCGCACTTAGGTCCACAGCTCTCGCTTGCTGACGGTGTAGCTTTAAGCCACAAACTCAGAAAAGAGAAAAATCTTACAATAGCTTTCACTGGTGAAGGTGGTACTAGTGAGGGAGAATTTCATGAAGCGCTAAATGTAGCTGCAGTGTGGAAGTTACCCGTAATATTCGCCGTTGAAAATAATGGTTATGGACTATCTACACCAACCTCTGAGCAGTACGCCTGCAAGCACATCGTTGATCGTGCTAAAGGATATGGCATGAAATCTTTACTACTTGATGGAAATAACATTCTAGAAATATATACCAAGCTCTCTCAAATCGCTAAGCAAATCAGAAAAAATCCTGAGCCCTATCTGATAGAATTCAAAACCTTCAGAATGAGGGGGCATGAAGAAGCATCAGGAACCAAGTATGTGCCTAAAAAATTAATGGAAGCTTGGTCGAAGAAAGATCCCGTAAATAATTTTGAGAAATTTTTATTGAAGGAAAAAGTAATCTCCAAAACTTATGTGACTGAACTAAAAAAGGAATACAAGCAAAAGATCAATGATGAGGTGGCTAAGGCATTTGATTCTCCACATGTAGTAGTAGATTTAGAAACGGAAAAAGAAGATCTCTTCAAATCAAGTTCAACAGAAAATATAGTACCTAGTTCTGATAATACCACAAATCTCAGATTTATAGATGCATTAAAGAATGGACTTGATTTAGCAATGGACAAGCACCAAGAATTAATCATAATGGGTCAAGACATAGCAGAATATGGTGGCGCATTTAAGATCACAGAAGGCTTCATAGATAAGTATGGTCGAGAGAGAGTAAGAAATACACCTATCTGCGAAAGCGCAATTGTTGGAGCATCGATAGGTCTCAGCCTTAAAGGGATCAAGTCCGTAATGGAGATGCAGTTTAGTGATTTCGCGACTTGTGGATTTACTCAGATCGTAAATAACATGGCCAAACTTAATTATAGGTGGGGTCAAAATGTAGATGTAGTAATCAGAATGCCATGTGGAGGTGGTGTCGGTGCAGGGCCATTTCACTCACAGACTAATGAAGCTTGGTATGCACACACGCCAGGACTTAAAGTAGTATACCCATCTAATCCTTACGATGCTAAAGGTTTATTACTAGCCGCAATCGAAGATCCTAATCCAGTCATATTTTTCGAACATAAAGGATTGTATAGGAGCACAGAAGCTGAGATACCTGATGAATACTACACACTCAAATTTGGAGAAGCGCGACTAGTAAGTGAGGGAGAAGATCTCTCAATCATTACTTATGGGATGGGTGTGATATGGGCGCAAAATGCGCAAGAATCAACTGGTTCAAGTATTGATATCCTTGATTTGAGAACACTTAATCCTTTAGATTACGATTCGATTGAAAAGACGGTTAAGAAGACGGGAAAAGTAATCATCCTCCATGAGGATAATCTATTTGGTGGATTAGGTGGAGAGATCGCATCTCATATCAGCGAACATCTATTCGAGCACCTTGATGCTCCTCCTATTAGGGTTGCCAGTATTGACACTCCGATTCCATTCAATAAAGAATTAGAAAAACAATACCTACCAGTCGATCGCTTAATTGACAGGATAAATTATCTTCGCGGCTACTAAATCAAAAATTGATGGACTTTAAAGATCTTCTCGCAATATCAGGACTACCAGGCATCTACAAGATGATAGCTAATAGACCTAACGGACTTATGGTTGTTCCAGTGGAAGGAGGCAAAAGAAAATTTGTGTCTTCTAGAAAGCATCAGTTTACTCCTTTAGAATCCATATCTATATATACAAATACTGATAGCGCACCCTTGGATGACATCTTCAAAACCATGCAAGAAAAACTAACGACACTTCCGCTTCCTGAGCCAAAGGCAAGCAGCAATGAGGCAGAAGCATATTTCAAAGAAATCTTACCAGAGTACGATCCTTATCGAGTTCACACAAAAGATATCAAAAAAGTAGTAAAGTGGTTTAAAGCTTTAAACGATGCTGGTCTAGTAACTTTCAATGAAAAAGAAGAGAAAAAGGAAGAACAAGCAACGAAAGAAAAAGCAAGCGAGGAAGAAGAGTAAACTTTGTTATCCAGCCCAGCCCTCACGATCAAGACTTCTATACTGAATTGCCTCAGCTAGATGTTCTATTTTAATATCATCACTGTCAGCAAGATCTGCACCAGTCCTGGCCACTTTTAATATTCGATCATAGGCTCTAGCGGATAGCTGCAATTTTTCCATCGCAGTTTTAAGCAAGGTTAATCCAGGCTTTGTAAGTACACAAACTTCTCTAACCATCCTACTAGGCATCTGCGCATTACTATATACACCTTTTACATCTTTGAATCTTACAGTTTGTCTATCTCTTGCTTTAATAACTCGCTGTCTGATATCTGTACTGGGCTCACTTTCATACTTATAATCTGAGAGCTCTTCATAAGACACAGGTGTCACTTCTACATGTAGATCGATACGATCAAGAAGAGGTCC
>CALFUQ010000153.1 GCA_937929885.1 uncultured Saprospiraceae bacterium | reverse complement strand
TACAACAATCCTAAACAATCCCTTTTAACACATCGTTAGTATAATAATTGCTTGTTTTGATAGGCATTATAGCTATTTTCACGCCACAACATTTGTTATAATTAAATCCAACACATGAGAAATCTAATTGCCCTAGTGGGGGCACTATTATTCACATTCTCTTTGTCAGCACAGATGAATCAGATCGAATTCACTGAGTTTGACCTAGATAATGGACTACATGTTATTTTGCACAGTGATAATTCTACGCCAATAGTAGCGGTGTCTGTAATGTATCATGTAGGTTCTAAAAACGAAAAAGTAGGCCGAACAGGTTTTGCACACTTTTTTGAGCACTTACTATTCGAAGGTTCAGAAAATATACCAAGAGGACAGTTTGACAAACACATCACGAATAATGGAGGTGCTAACAATGCGTATACCTCTCAAGACAAAACATTCTACTTTGATTTATTGCCAAGTAATCAGCTTGAGTTAGGATTATGGTTAGAGTCTGAGCGAATGCTACATGCTAAGGTTGATATCACTGGTGTAGAGACCCAGAGAGAAGTAGTTAAAGAAGAGAGAAGGCAGCGATATGAGAATCAGCCTTATGGTACGTTTTTGTTAAAAGTGCTGGAAAATTCTTATTCTGATCATCCTTATCGATGGGCACCGATAGGATCTATGGAAGACCTTAATGCTGCAGAAGAGGAGGATTATAAGAAATTTTACCAAGATTTCTATACACCTAACAATGCAGTATTGTCGATAGCAGGAGACCTTGACATCGAAGAAGCTAAGAAGTTAGTGATGAAGTATTTCGGAACTATTCCTATAAAAACCGCTAATATTTACAGACCAAGTAGCGAAATGGCACCAATGTCAGGTGTTAAAAGAGATACGGTATATGACAATATACAATTACCAGCATCGATGCAATCTTATAGAATTCCTGCGTTAGGCACACCAGATTTTTATGCCGTTAATATGTTGACCACTTTATTAGCAGGTGGTAGGAGTTCTAGACTCCAGAAAGCTATAGTTGATGAGCAACAATTAGGAGTAGCTACAGGAAACTTTGCATTTGACTTAGAGCACCCAGGTGTGGCAGTAGCTTACGGTATTTGTAATCAAGGAGTAGATGCATCAGCAATGCAAGCTGCGATCGATGCAGAGATTGCCAAAGTGCAAAACGAATTAATCGGAGAGGAAGAGTTTCAAAAATTAATAAATCAAAAGGAGAGTGGCTTTATACAGGCTAATTCTAGGGTTTCTGGGATAGCAGAGAGTCTGGCTAACTACCATATGTTTTATGGCGATGCTAACTTAATTAATACTGAGCTAGATAGATACCTCAAAGTTACAAGAGAAGATATCCAGCGTGTCGCTAAAAAATATTTTACAAAAGATAACAGGGTAATACTTACATACCTTCCTAAAGAGAGCACTCCCTAAACTTTAAGATTTAAAAAATAAATAGATATAATGAAAAATATAATATTCATAATGTTCTGCTCGGTGCTGTTATTTGCTTGTAGCAAAAAGACGCTTGATCCTGTAATGGACAAGACAGCAACAATGGTAGACAAGACAACTGAAGTTGTAAGCACTAACACAGAGGCATTCAGAAAGTCTGCACCTCCAGCAAGTGCTGCTAGGAAAATTTCATTAGGAGAGACTCAATCATTTGAACTTGATAATGGTTTGACTGTGATTGTATCTGAAAATCATAAGATACCAAGAGTATCATTTCAGATGGCTTTAAAGAATGAGCCATTAATAGAAGGAGACCAAGCGGGATATACCTCTTTTGCTGGTCAAATGCTCAATAAAGGAACAACTAGTAGATCCAAAGCTGACATCGATAAAGAGATAGATTTTATCGGTGGAAACTTTAATACTTATTCTACAGGATTCTTTGCTGGTTCACTTAAGAAGCATACTGATAAATTGATGAATGTAGTGACGGATGTATTGTATAATCCTTCATTCCCGGCAGAAGAATTTGATAAGATTAAAAAGCAGACAATGTCAGGACTGGCAGCTAACAAGACTGACCCTAATGCAATGATGTCAAATGTTGCTTCTATCTTAAACTATGGTAAGGATCATGCTTACGGAGAAATCCAGACTGAAGAAACGACTAATAATATCAAATTAGAATCTTGTAAAAATTACTACGAGTCATTCTTCGTACCTAACAATGCTTACTTAACAATTGTAGGAGATGTAACTCCAGCTGAGGCTAAGACAATGGCTGAAAAGTATTTTGGTAAGTGGAAGAAAAGACCGGTTAAGCAGATTAAGAACAATACAGTAGCAAGACCTGATGGAACAAAAGTAGCATTTGTCAATAAAGATGGTGCAGTACAATCTGTGATCAGAGTAACGTACCCGATAGATCTTAAGCCTGGCACACCAGATGTAGTTAAGTCTTCAGTTATGAATACTATACTTGGTGGAGGTTTCTCAAGTAGGCTTATGCAAAATTTAAGAGAAGATAAAGCATTCACTTATGGAGCAAGATCGAGTCTAAGCAGTGATCCAGTAGTAGGAAGTTTTAGTGCTAACGCAAGTGTAAGAAACGAAGTAACAGATAGCTCTGTACAAGAGTTTATCCATGAGTTAGACAGAATCAGAACTGAACCAGTAACGGCAGACGAGCTAAAAGGTATTAAAGCTTACATGGCTGGAGGATTTGCAAGATCTTTAGAGTCTCCTGAGACTGTGGCAAGATTTGCTCTTAATACGATTAGATATAATCTGCCAGCTGATTACTATGACACTTATCTACAGCGATTAGACGCAGTAACAGTAGCAGATGTAAAGACGATGGCAGAGAAGTATATAACTCCAGCTAATGCAAATATCATAATCGTAGGTAATAAGGATGAGGTAGCAGATAAGCTAGCAAGATTTGATTCAGATCAGAAGCTGGACTTCTTTGATAATGAAGGTAATTTGATGGAGTACAAAGCAAGTGCATTACCAAGTGATATGAATGGACTGCAAGTAGTAAAAGATTACTTAGCTGCTATTGGAGGCGTTGATGCACTAAAAAAAGTATCTGCCATCAAAGTAGTAATGGCCACAGAAGCAATGGGTCAAGCAATCAACATTAGCCAAACAGTCAAAGACGGTAAGTTAGCGATGACAGTAGGTAATGATATGATGACCTTCCAAGAGCAAAAATATGACGGTACTAAAGTGATGATGAGCCAGATGGGCAACAAGCAAGTGTTAACTGAAGGACCTATGGTAGACGCTATGAAAGAGCAGACTAAAATATTTAGTCAGTTAGAATATCTAGATGGGAACCATAAGCTAGAACTAAAGGGAATAGAACCAATAAATGGTAAGGATGCTTATAAAGTAATCATAGAAAGCCCAGCGGGTAAAAAGACAACGGAATTCTATGATTCCGCTACTAGCCTTTTGGTCAAGCAAGTAACTACTCAGGATGGAGGTCCGCAAGGCCCTATGACCGTAACGGCAGAACTAAGTGATTATAAAGAGGTAGCAGGTATTATGTATCCTCATACTCAGCAAGTAACAGGAATGGGCCCAGCACCGATGAAGATGGAAGTAACGACCTTAGAAGTGAATCCAGAAGTTTCAGACGATATGTTTAAG
>CALFUQ010000152.1 GCA_937929885.1 uncultured Saprospiraceae bacterium | reverse complement strand
AGTGTCTCTTTTAATAGGGCTATTTAGTTTGAGTAATTCATTCTTTGATGCTTCAAACAATCCATTGTAGCAATTAACAAGAAGCTTGTCGTCTTTTAAGAAAAAATTCTTGCTGTTGGTTTGCACCAACATTCTGAGTTTCTCATTTTTAAAATGATGTATCCCAGAGTCGGATGAAATCAAATATTCTTCATCACCAATTACTAGTATATCTATTACTCTATCTACTGGAAATCTTGTCGACGTACCTAGATTATAAGCCCTTGTCTTTCCATCTTGAACGATATAGAAATCTCCCTTTTCGCTACCAATAACTATTTTATCATTATCAACTAAAACTGATTCGAGATTACTAGAACCGTATGCATCGAAATCTGTAGTGACAAGATTATCTTGGTCAGGAGTAAACATCATGAGACCATTCTTATAAATCGCTGCCCATAGATTTTGGTTTTCGTCGAACGCAAACCTTGAGCAGAGTGCCCCCTCTAACATTTTTTCATTAGAGGTAATATTTTTATCCTTGTCTAACCTAAATTGGTTTAAGCTGTTTTCCGTTAAAAGCCAAGCTTCATTATTAATAATCTCAAGTTGTCTTATTTTCCCATCTAGCTTACAAAATATACTCTCTTCTTTAGTGTCCAAATTAAATTTGTGCATCTTCTCTTCATGAGAATAAAATAGATACTTAGAATCAACTTGAAAAAAACTACTATAGTGACTCATACTTGATACGTACCTATCGAAAGGAATACTCTCTATACATTTTGTTCCTTCAAATTTATATAAGACCTGCTGATGAGCTATCCACATGCCCTTGTCATGTATACCTGCAATAAAATAATCACCAGGAACAGAATTATCAAAATCTTGCAGTTCTAGAGGCTCTAAAGTTTTTGCGTTATAAACTTTAAGAGAGTTTACCCTTGACACCCACAGGATTCCAAAAGAATCTTCCTCTACTTTAAAGTTCCACTTAAGCGTAGAGTTTAGGAGACTATCGACTACTACAATACTATCATTTTGCATGAAAGTCAGCTCACGGTTTGTATTCATCCAAATCCTTCCGTAACTATCTTTTTCAATTTTAACTACCTCGTTATCTACTAGCCCATTCGATGTAGTAAATGTCTTAAAGTCAAACCCATCAAATTTTGTTAAGCCACTTTCACTAGCTATGTATAGAAAACCTTTATCATCTTGTAGAACATCGTAACAGGTACTAGAGGGCAGACCATCGTTTACTGTATAGTGGACTTTAGTATCATCACTATATTGACCAAATAATGGCACACATATGAATATAATCCATATGCTCGACGCTATTTTTAAATTTTGAAAGTTGAACACCCTAATAGTTTAACTTACAGACATACCAATTGAAATTTCTACTATATAAATTACAAATTAGAGATAATTACAATATGACTATAATAAAGACACGATAAGTGAGCAGTATCCTATTCTTATTTGAATTTATTTTAATGAGGAGCCGAGTTAATTGAATTAGCCAACTTTATAGATATTATGCTGAAACAAACCTTTCATAATAAACAGATATACAGTATCTTTGCAGGCTTATAAGGGGAATTATCATGATAGTTGATTGATTCTCAATACTTTATATTGAATATAGAATCTTGGCTCCGTAGCATAACTGGATAGTGTACCTGACTACGGATCAGGAGGTTGCAGGTTCGAATCCTGCCGGAGTCACTTAAAAGAATAAAAACGATGTCAAAAGTTTGTCAACTTACTGGTAAAAGACCTATTTCAGGGAATAATGTTTCTCACTCAAATATGAGAACAAGAAGGAGATTTGAACCAAATCTACAGAAAAAGAGATTTTTCATACCTGAATTAGATAAGTGGGTAACGCTTAAAATAGCTGCAAGTACCCTAAAAACTATTAATAAAGTAGGAATCTATGAGTACCTCAAAAAATGTGAGCGAAAAGGATTTAAGACTGGGATCAAACTTTAATATCTTAAAGCGAATTAGATAAAGCAATACAGCAATGGCAAAGAAATCAAAAGGTAATAGAATGCAGATTATACTAGAATGCACTGAGCATAAAGCTAGTGGTCAGCCTGGTATATCTAGATATGTTACGCAGAAAAACAGAAAAAATACTCCCGACAGGATTGAATTGAAGAAATACAACCCTATCTTAAAGAAATATACTGTTCATAAAGAAATCAAATAACAATGGCTAAAGTATCTAAAAACTCAAGAGTAGGACAAAGAGCTGCAAATGCAGGATCAGGAAGAGATTTTGTGAAGGTAGTAAAGAGCATTAAGAACCCTGAAACAGGAAAATACACTTACAAAGAAGTAATGATTCACAAAGACAAAGTGAAGGAATTTTTCGCTAGTAAGTAAAAGATATAACTACAGAGATTTTTAAACTTGAAGGCTTTTCTTTAGCGAGAAAAGCCTTTTTGTTTTTAGTCGTTTCCCTTAATACCAGATTAACTTAAATACAATTTTCATCGTATGAGTTTCTTCAAAAAATTCTTCACTAAAGACAAAGAAAAAGACCTAGATAAAGGACTTGAAAAAACTAAGAGTAACTTCTTCGGACAAATTACTAAGGCAGTAGCAGGTAAAAGCAAAGTCGATGAGTCATTCTTAGATGAGTTAGAGCAGATACTTATACAGTCAGATGTCGGGTTAGATACGACTATCAAAATCATCGATCGACTGGAAGCAAAAGTTGCAAAAGATAAATACCTAAATACTAACGAGCTTAACTCCATCCTCAAAAATATAATTATAGATATCCTCGGAGAAAACAACACTGAGGATGTGGAAGACTTTACAACTCCTGACGGCATAAAACCATATGTCATTCTAGTTGTAGGTGTAAATGGTGTAGGTAAAACCACAACTATAGGCAAGATCGCTCACCAATATGAGCAGCGAGGAAAGCAGGTGGTTCTAGGTGCAGGGGATACTTTCAGAGCTGCAGCAGTGGATCAACTGGGAATTTGGGCAAGACGTGCAGATGCTACTATTTTTGATAAAGGAATGAATACTGATCCAGCAGCAGTGGCGTACGAAACAGTGGCGTATGCTGATACTTACAAAATGGATGTAGCTATAATAGATACAGCAGGTCGTCTACACACAAAGACTCACTTGATGAAAGAGCTATCAAAGATTAAAAACTCCATAGATAAAAAAATGCCAGGCGCTCCGCACGAAGTGCTACTTGTGCTAGATGCAACTACTGGTCAAAATGCCATAGAACAAGCAAAGGCTTTCACCGCTGCTACAGATGTTACTGCTTTAGCATTGACTAAGCTAGACGGGACAGCTAAAGGTGGTGTTGCTATTGGAATATCAGATCAGTTTAAGATTCCGATCAAATATATAGGAGTTGGCGAAGGAATGGACCATCTACAAGTATTCAATAAGAGAGCATTCGTAGAATC
>CALFUQ010000151.1 GCA_937929885.1 uncultured Saprospiraceae bacterium | reverse complement strand
TTGCCGCCATAATAAAAAGGGACAAGACGAGTAGAGTAAGTACTAGCTGGAAGGTTTGTATTAAATGGGGCCCAAGAGCTCATACCATCATCTTTAAAATATACCGCTCTTCTTGTACCTACATACACCCCAGAGGTGCCTTTTTGGTGCATGATGTTTGTTATCATTTCACCACTAAGACCTGATGCGGAGATGTTAATCCACGAGCTACCACCATTATTAGAAGTAAACACTTTGTTTCCGTTAATCGCATTTGATGATGTGAATGGAGGTATTCTTGCTATCCAAATCTTGTTGTGATCATAAGCACTCACTTGTATTTGCATTGGATAATTTTTGTAAGATGTAATATTTGAGGGTGTAATATTTGACCACGAAGTACCTCCATTGGTTGTCCTCCAAATATTAGTTGTACCATTAGTAGCAGCAGGCGTTACGACTGCGTAAATATAATCTGGATTGCTAGTTGAGACGTCTATAGAAACGACCTTGCCACTACCAAAACTTTTGACAAGCGACCAGTTGGCGCCGTTATCTTCAGTTTTCCAAATGTCATCCGACTCTCCCGTATAGATGTGCGTGTAGTACCTTGGATCATAAGCGATGTTACAAGAATTACCAGTTGTATAACTAGCATTGGGTTGTTTTTCAAAAGGGAGTTGAGTGAAAACTCCTGCTCTGCTAGAGGGTATTTCTATTCTGCCGTTATTACCAGTCTTGTCAATGTATGCAACATTATCCATCGCGGGATTTACAAACCCCCGAGTATTATCTCCACCAGATCCACCAAGAGAAGTAGAGACCCATCCACCTTGGTATTGGTTGCCGTACTTTAATAGTGTGCTGTTATGATAGGTGCCGCCAACCATCAGATCACCATTAGTCAAGCCTGCTCCGAATCCTTTGAAGTCTGTTCCTTGGATACCATACATTTTTTTAGTTACGGACGCCCCCTTGTTAGTAGAGTAGTAAGATCCGCCATCCGAAGCAATCCACATATCATTTCCAAAAAATCTTAAGTCATGAATGTCTGAGTGTACATACTTAGATCCATTTCCAGTGTAGGTCCACCCACCATTGCAGGTCCAGCTAGCACCATGATTAGTAGAACGCCATAAGTTGATACCGCCAGCAACAATCCACACAGGGATGGTCTCTGAGACAGCCAGTGCAAGGTCATAGTAATACTGACCTCCGTCTTGAGCACCAGTTACACTATAGCCTAATATGTTTTTGTTAGTTGTAGGGCTAGGTGCTCCTCCAGGCCCAGATCCGCAACAGGTAAATGACCAAGTCTCTCCTTCGTCTTGACTCATATAAAATCCATAAAGCCCAGATCCACCATTTGCTTGTCCTGCAGCAAGTGCATAAACGTAGGTAGGATGTGCAGGGGTTACTGCTATCTCAGTTCTTCTTTGGTGGGCGTTTGTTTCTGTAGCTGGGTCAGGCCATCCGTTAGATTTTAGCGAGAATGAAACTCCTCCGTTAGTAGATTTATAAAACTCTGTTTTGTTACTTACACTTTTGACTGCATAAATTATATTAGGATTGCTAGGATGTACTTCTATTTCTAAGACAGACTCTTGTGAACTAGACGCACCCAAAACAGAGGACCATGAGTTTCCTGCATTTGTACTTCTATAAAGACCGTTGTCAGTTGCTATAAATAGTGTAGAAGGATTGCTTAAATGCTGTACGATATCTGTGATTACTACACCAGCAGAGTTTACTGTTTTTTGTTGCCAGCTCGAGCCCCCGTTAGTAGACTTGTAGAAGTAACCACCCCCACCAAAATATATATTGCTTGGATTAGTATGATCTATCTCTACCGCTTTCACTTCATTGACAAGGAGGTCACTAGTGAGTAGACTCCAGGAGCTTCCTTTATTCGTTGACTTCCACACTCCAGCAGTTGCGGTACCAGCTAATAAGGTGTTGGTGTTGGATTTAGATTGCTCGATGGTGTAAATGTGCGCCGCGCCAGGAGCATAGCCCCTAACCCCTGCACCATCATCATAATCGTAAGGCCCAAGTGATGACCAAGTCGATGCGCTAGATTTTGTTCTTGTGCTGAGGTTGTAATTATTTAAGTAATTAGTTCTTTGTTTTTCAACCTCTTGAAGGCTTCCGATTCCAGACGCATATCGATCTATACCTCTAGTTAAGTTTCTTACCCATCTCTTGTAGTACTGAGTATGTTGTGTCTTTTTGAAGGTCTTTTCATTCATCGCTTCTTCATAGGCGTTGACCGCCTCAAGCGTACTGTTTTCACTTTCTACCTCGTACATGGATTTTGCCCATTTAGGGGCATCCTCATCCTTGTAAGGAAACTCTTGCGCACACACACAGGTAGCAGATACCATTAGGAGTATCAGTATAAGACCTTTCATCGATTGTAGTTTTCACCAACAAAGGTACTAAAGCGCTTTAAAACAACAAGTTAAATATTATAAAAAATTGTAATATAAAAACTGTAAAGATGAAGATTTAGAGTAGAATTTGGGTGAAATCATGGTTTGAATTCATGCTGTCTACACTTTTATGGGATAACTATATTTAGCATTGCTAATTGGAGCGTCAGAAAACATCTCAATTAATGTGGAATAGATTTAGACTTTCATTGCCAAACCGACTCTTTTACTTATGCTCTAGGACTTTTTGAACTTTAATAGCCACAATATCCCCGCTAAAAGTAAAACGCCTCCTAGGGCTAACAAATACTTAGTCATTCTAGTTGAAGAATCATGTGAATGAACAGTACCATCTTCATGTACATGTGTGCCTTGTGGATTATTAGAATCTGATTGTATCTCGAAAGTTAGTGTGGCCCAATTTGATTCGTGTGTCAGTCCTGACTCTTCTGATTCTTCCATCATTATAGTCCTTAAGTACCACTGGCCAGAAGTATTAAGTTTGAAGGTGATTATTCCGTTTTTATTTGTCCGATATTCTTTTGCATTATGATGGTGTTGATCGTCGTTTTCACCGTGAGTATGAGATGTTTTTTCATTCCCAACATATACTAATTGCTCAGCGAGTGGCTTTTCTTTCCATAGTAGCTTAACTTGTATTTCTTCTTCTACTTTAGCTTGATAAGGATTTTCGAGAGGAACAAACTCTATTG
>CALFUQ010000150.1 GCA_937929885.1 uncultured Saprospiraceae bacterium | reverse complement strand
TCGTATACTAAGATTGATGGGCTAGAGCCTACAGTCTTTGCAACTTCCTCCCAAAATAGCGCTTGAGTATTCCATCGATCTTCTTCACTGAGATCATTGTACCATTGTGGTGCATCCGTTTTTCTATAAGACCCTAAGCCTGTAAGATCAAGATATAATCCTGATTCTTCTGCTACCTCTACCATCATTGATAAATTATTAAATGCCTCGATATTGGGATCCGTAGGGCTGTCCATATATTTATTATACTGTAAGTGAAGCCGTACTACATTGGCACCGAAAGCTTTCATCTCATAGAAATCATCTTTAAAGTTATCCCAGAAGTCATCTTCACCCCAGTGGTCTTCCATTAAAGTCTCTGTAGATCGATCATAATTAAACCCCCATAAGATGATTTCTTTTCCACTTTCATCTACGAATTTATTTCCTTGAATCTCTAGAGATGGGAGTGGATCGATATTAGTTGGTGGCGGAGTAGGTTGATCATCTTTACCACAAGAAAAAAGGAGGAGTAGAGAAAAGATTAAAAGTTGTTTCATCACAAAGAGTATTTCCTTAATAGCGTAAAATAACTCATAGGTAGTTTAAATCTACCTGTTGATATATTAACGACTTCATTAACAATTTATTAATACCTTATAACGGAAGCTTCCGTTATATTCACATTAACGTTGCATTTTATGTGATGCTAAACCTAACCTTACACTATGAAAAAACTTCTCCTGAGCGCATTAGTTGTTCTCACTAGCCTTTCACTATACGCCCAATCCACAAATTACAATATCAAAGGTATAGTTGAAGATACCCTAGGTAATCCTCTGATTTATAGTACTGTTCTATTGCTAGAAACAGATTCTACAATGATTGACTTCACAAGATCGGAGCTGGATGGTTCATTTCAATTTAAGGATGTACCTCTTGGTGATCATATAGTTAAGACTACATACATAGGATATTTTCCGATGGCAGTTAATACCTCTTCCACTGATGGTAAGAATGTAGAGCTAGGTATTGTAAAGATGAAGGAGATCGCCGAAGAACTTATGGAGGTAGTAATTAAGGCTGCAAAAGCACCGATGAAAATGAGAGGCGATACCATAGAATATGATGCTTCCACATTCAAGGTACCCGAAGGTTCTTCAGTAGAAGACTTGTTGAGAAGGCTACCTGGTATCGAAGTAGAAGCTGATGGTAGTATTAATGCAGATGGTAAATCAGTGAGTAAGGTGACAGTAGATGGCAAAGCATTTTTCGGTTCAGACCCTAAGGCTGCAACTAAAAATCTGCCAGCAGAAGGAATCTCCAAAGTTCAAGTATTTGATACTAAAACAGAGGAAGAGGAGATCACAGGATCAACCTCTCAGTCACAGGATAAAACCATGAATCTAGAGCTTAAGGAAGATTTTAAAAGTGGTGGCTTTGGGAAGGTAATTGCAGGGATAGGTGATAACTCACGTAAGGAGTTAAAAGGAAATTATAACAAGTTCAATAAGAAGATCCAGTTTAGTCTGGTTGGGGTAGGGAATAACACTGGAAGGAACGGATTGTCATGGGATGACTACCAGGATTTTATGGGGTCTCAGTCTTTTAATTTTAGTGATGGAAGTACAGACTATGGTTTTGGCGGCAGACAAAACATGTATTATTTTGGTGGTGGAGGTGGTAATGCAATAGAGCAAAGTATACAGTCAGTTTTTTTCGCGGGAAGACAAAATAATGGCTTCCCAGAAAATTATAATGGAGGGGTCAACTTTAATTATGATCATAAAAAGACCAAAGTAAGTTCAGTATACTATTATAACCAAGCAGGATTACTGAGTAATAGTCTTACTACTCAGGATAAATTTTTCAATGATTTTGTGCAGAATGAAAACGGCACAAGTGATAAAGATGATACTTCTGCAGGACACCGAGTAGAGTTGACATTAGATCAAGAACTAGATTCTCTCCATAGTATCAAAATCGAGTTTAAAGGTGCAGCTATAGATCAAACAAACTTGTATAATAATAATGTAAAGCTGTCCAGAGATAATGTATTTACTAGTGAGAGTACTTATGAAAATGAAAAGAATACAGATGGATATCTAGCAAATGGATTGATACTATTTAGGAAGAAGTTTATGAAGAAAGGAAGGAGAATGGGATTAAATGCTTCTTATATGGCAACTCAGTTAAATGATCAGTGGACACAGAATTCTTTAACCAATTTCTTTGATAAAAGTGGGGGTATAGAAAGCGTATTAAACATAGACCAGATAAATGATAATGTAGCCGACAAGAAACTATTCAAGATGAATGCTCTTTTTGTAGAACCACTTAGTAAGAAATTTTTCTTTCAGACTTTCTACAATTTCAGGAATAGACTAGAGATGGGTAATAGAACAGTAGAAGATATAGAGAATGATCAAAAAGCCCTAAACGAAAACCTAAGTCGAGATTATGATAATACCATAAAGTACAATCGAGGTGGAGCATCGCTGAGGTATTCTCATAATGGTATGAATATTAGTGGTGGCTTAGCTTATGAGCAGTTTTTGCTAGATGGCTCTTTTTCTTCAAAAGGACTGAATGGAATTAGCGGCACCGTCGATAAGACTTTTAGTAATTGGATACCTAACTTATCTATCAATTTTCAGCCATGGAGAAATTCTTATGCTGCAATAAGTTATAACAGGAATGCTACAGAACCACAGATAAGTGATTTACAACCGCTGGTGGATAACATCAATCCACTTTATATCCGTGAAGGGAATTCCGCATTAACGCCACAGCTGGCCAATGCTTTCAGTTTGTATCTTAATCGGTCATGGCCATTGTCAGGGATGAGAGCATCTATTAATATGACTCACTCTATATTTTCAAATCAATTTTCTACAGAGGAGACAGTAGATGATAGATTAGTTACTACTATCAAGCCTATCAATATCGAAGGAGGTAATCAGTCATCTGCTTGGCTTTCGTTTAGTTTTCCATTTGTCAAGAATAAATTCACAACGAGATTAGGATTAAATGTTAGTGGAAATCAGAGACCAGCAATTGTGAATGGACTTGAGAACAATACTCAGTCCATAACTTATACTCCAAGTGTAAGGTTTAATATCACCCCATCTAAAGATGTCTCGCTATACATCAATGGAAGAATTAATAACTCGAGTACTAGTTATGATTTAAACTCTAGCCAAGATCAAAAAACAAAAACAACTACTATAGGAGTAGAAGCAAATACAAAACTGATTGCTGGATTTTATGTAAGTACCAATCTTAATTATGTAAAATATACTAATGATCGATTTAACTTAGATAGATCTGTCCCTGTTTGGAATGCATCTATTTATAAGAGGTTATTGCCAGAGAATAGGGCAGAGCTTAGACTATCTTTCTATGATATTTTGGATGAGAATGTAGGGTTTTATCAAGGTACATATGGGTTAACTGTAAGTCAAACAGAAACGCCTACCTTGGCAAGATATACCATGCTAACATTGACCTATAACATAAGAGGAATTAAATCTGACGTTAGGAAAAAATCATGGTGGTAGTAATTTATAAATTAGAAATAAATTAAAATGAGAAATAAAGTAATTGTAACCTTCATCCTAATTGCATTTGTAACATCATCGTATGCACAAATGGCAGAAGGTAAAATCGTATACAATCGCAAGACGGATTGGATATCTATTATGTCTAAATTATCCTACTTATCATCTGAGGAAATCGATAGAATGCGGCTCACGTGGGGAAATCAAGATGATAACAAAGGCAGGAATTATGAGTTGTTTTTTAAGGATAATAAGACAGTGTATACTTACAAAGAAGAGCAGAGTGAGAGTGGTTACTCTTGGCGAAAATCAAAGTACATTTTGATAAGAGATTATAAAAAGCAAATTATAAAAGATCTAAAAGAAGATTTAGGAGTAAGCTTTTTAGTAGAAGATGCTATCCCAAAAACAAAGTGGAAGATACTGAATGAGATCAAAGAAATCGAAGGTTACCTGTGTATGAAAGCAGAGACAACAGATACGATTAAGGGGCAGACAATTCATGCTTGGTTCTCTGACGCAATTGCCTTTAACGGAGGGCCAGAGGGATTTGGCGGACTACCAGGGATGATACTAGAGCTAGACATTAATGATGGTGATGCTGTAATCACAGCAACAACTGTGGATCTAAATACACCGCTCGATAAATTGCCGATCCCTAAAAAAATGAAAGGGAAGAAAGTGAATACTGAAAAATTAAACGGTATGATTGCAGAGTTTATAGATGAGAGTATAGAAGGGCAGAAGAATCCTTATTGGAGAATAAGGTATTGATACGGCTACTATTAAAAAGACCAAGCTATGATACGGCTAATCTTATTTCCTTGTCCCATGTCTATTGTCTTAACTGATTTTGCTTTGACTTTCTCAAGTACTTTGTAAATCGATGGTAGAGAGGTTTTTTTAGATACTAAGCTTGTGAAGTAATGACAGTAACTTGCAAACTCCTTACTTTCTCTAATCATATCTGTCACAAATTTTATTTCTCCACCAATGCACCATAACTCTTTCTCGGTGCCACTGAAGTTAAGTTCTGGCTCTGTGATATCTTGCTGCTTTAAGTTTCTTAATTTTCTAAGGCTCGCTTTCTTAGCTTCCTCTGCTGACTCATGGAATGGAGGGTTGCAAATAGTGAGATCATATTTTTCATTCTGCTTTATAACTCCTTTAAAGAAAGATTGGGAATGCTCTTGTACTCTAAGCTCTATCTTGCTCTGAAGTAAATCGTTGGCATCAATAATCTCTTGAGCCACAGCCAAAGATTTTTTATCAATATCAGTTCCTACGAAAGACCAGTTATAAACTCTTGATCCTAAAATCGGATAAATACAATTTGCTCCTGTTCCTATATCTATGCATTTAATTTTTTGCTTTGCAGGATCATTTAAGTCCATTCTTTTACTCGCTATGAGTAGGTCCGCAACATGATGTAAATAATCAACCCTTCCAGGAATCGGTGGGCTTAGAAATCTATCTGGAAGCTTGTAGTTATCTATTTGGTAATAATGCTTTAAGAGTGCCTGATTAAGCGATGTGACTGCTTTGGGATGAAAGAAGTTTATGGTCTCATCATTATATTTGTTCTCAAATACAAATTCGGATAAAGCTGGATAAGTCTTACTGAGTAATTTAAGATCATATCTGTCGTGATGAAGATTTCTTGGATGCAATTCAGCCTTAGTCTTTGGCTTTGATTTTTTCTTTTTTGCCATTACCAGTCAATAGGTCTGTAATCTTTAAGAAATTTACCGCACCAGTGTTTACCAGTATTGATACCATCAAATAATGGATCCATCACCCGTGCTGCCCCATCTACGATGTCTAGTGGAGGCTGGAAGTCATGTACTTCTTCTTTCTTCTTAGCGAGTTCTATTGGATCCTCATCTGTAACCCATCCCGTATCTACAGCATTCATATAGATGCCGAACTTTGCAAAGTCAGATGCAGCCGTATGCGTCATCATGTTAAGCGCGGCTTTTGCCATATTGGTATGCGGGTGTCGATCTTCCTTGTGCCATCTATGAAATTTACCCTCCATTGCAGATACATTGATGACATGCTTCATGCCTGTATTTTCTTTTTTCATAAGCGGGGCAAGGCGATTGCATAGTACAAATGGAGCTACAGAATTTACCAATTGTACTTCTAGCATCTCATCAGTGTTGATCTCTCCTAATTTAAGCCTCCAGCTATTAGTTTTGCGGAGGTCGACTTGCTGTAGATCAGCATCTAGTTCTCCAGAGGGGAAAACCTCCTCAGAGATCAAAGAACCATCTATGGTGTATGGAATTTGAGAAAGTTTTGCAGAATTACTGATGCCGATACCAAGTTGCTTGCCGTGCCAGGTGACAGGCATATTTTTATTTTGGCTATCTAGTTGTTTGTTATTGACGCTGATTAGTTCCTTGATGCATTCTTTGTGGTCTTCTAATAGCTCTTGTGCAGCAGGCGGCAGTTCTGAGAAGGGCTTATTCTCGTTTGGCATAAGATGAAGGTAAAATCCTGATGGCCTTCTAACCGTTTGTGCAGCATTGTTTATTAAAATGTCTAGCCTATCATATTTCTGCTCGATGTAATTACAGAATATCTCTACACTAGGTATGTGTCTAAGGTCAAGTCCATGAATCTTAAGTCGATGACCCCACTTCTGAAAATCTTCTTCCTTGCCAAACCGAATTGCAGAGTCAACAGGAAATCTTGTAGTAGCAACAACTGTTGCTCCAGCACGTAGCATCATTAAGGTGATGTGGTAACCTATTTTTAATCGAGACCCAGTGACTAGGGCTACTTGATCAGTAAGGTCTGCAGTCTGAAATCGCTTAGCATAATTAAAATCTCCACAACTCTTACACATAGTGTCATAGAAGTGATGTAAGTGATTAAACTGTTCCTTACACACATAGCAGTTGCGAGGCGAAGAAAGAGGTACTTCCTTTTCTTTTTCGCTACCATCTAGCTCGATCATTTTAGGTGCTACAAAAACGGAAGCATCACGAGCGCTTCGAATTCCTGTCCCGTTTCGGGCATGTTTATCTTTCTCTGCTATTTTTCTTTTGGCAGCTTTCTTGGCATCTTTCTTTCTTCGTTGGAATTCCTCTCTGCTAGGGCGAGAAAACGCTCCTGCAGCCATGATAAGAGCGGTCCTTTGATCTTTAGGGATATCAAAAATTTGATCTGTATCTGCGTTAAGTTTTTCTAAGATGGCAATGCATTTGGCTATCTCTTCAGAACTGAGACTCTGATCATCTATATCATTGGGCTCTTTAGGCATTATCTTCAGTGATTATGCTGCGAATGTACTTAATTCTAAATATTTGAATTATAAAAGAAGTGGAATCAGAATAGCTTAGTCGTCTGGCTAAAGCTCCTTAATTCTGATGTTTCTAAATCGTAAGATATCTCCATGCCCAAGAAAAGCTATATGTCCTTTCGTTCTTTTCAATCCTGGGTGGTCTTTACCGTCAATGGTGCCATTTTTACTTGCCTCTATATAATCAGCATCTACTATGGTTGTGCCATTGAGTATGACTTTTATCCTAGGGCCTTGCACACTTACCTCTTGCACGTTCCACTCACCTACGGGCTTGAGGTATCCTCTTTTGGCTGGGATAATTCCATACACGGATCCATGATATTGATATTTTTTTAAGTCAGCATATTTTTTTGCTGTGTTGTCAAGTATTTGTAACTCCTTGCCTACATATGCCGCATCGCCCTCTAAAGGGGTATGGATGCCCAATCCATTATTAGCCCCAGGCGTTAATTGAAATTCAAATCTGAATATAAAATCACTGTACTCTTTTGATGTATACAAATTGCCACCACCTTTATTCTTTTCTGGATCGACCAAGATAGTGCCGTTATCAATTCTGTAAGAATCTTTATTGCCTACCCATTGGTCTAGGTTGCTTCCATCAAAAAGTATATAATATCCTTTTTCAATAGGCGACCTTTGGCTTGCGCAGGATAAAATCCCAGCAAGGAAGATTATAGACATGTAAGTGCAGATGATTTTGATAAGGGCCATTAGACTATTATTTTGATTTATATAATTATTTAGAAATTACATGTCTTTTTCAAAGTATAGATATATGTATAATGCTGAGCCAAAATTGGACATATCGCTAGATGCAAGTCTGTAACCCTTTGCGCTATATTCATTAAGCTTATTTTGGATTTCTTCTTTCGAGCTTTTGGTAATGTGATATTTGTCAAAACTTGGTTTAGAATAATATATTAAGGTTTCTACTACGTACTCTTTCATTTGAACATAATTTTTGACTTCTAAATTTAAACAATTTAAATTCACATGAATCAGATTATATTAAGACTTTTGGGTGTGCTTTAAACTGCGATGCGTTAAACAAAAAGTAAAGAAGTAATGAATATTAAAGAACTATGGATTGGTGAAAGTGTGGAAATTGTCACATCGAATAGGGTAGGTAAGTTTGAAGGTATATCAAAGGACGGTCGTGCAAGAATTTCGCACAATGGTAAAATTTATCTGGTGAGAGCATCGAATCTTAAAATCTATGTGGAGCCAAAGGTAGATCGTGTCAAAGAACTCATGAATGAGATTAATCAGAAATCTGATGCTTGTAAGTTGGGTTCTACCAATGATGAGATAGATCTACATATTAACATCTTGAATCCATCATTGACTAATAGCTTGCCTGAGCACATTCTGAATAATCAATTGTCAGCATGTAAGGCTTTTGTAAATCAATCGATAGCAGGTCGTGCTTTTTTTGCTACCATAATTCATGGTAAAGGTACAGGAGTCTTAAGGTCTGAGGTGTTAGCTCTATTAAAGAATTACAATCAAATAGATAGAGTTGAGGAGATTAAGGATGGTGGGGCACAGAGAGTATATTTTAAGTATTAATTCTCCTGTCATCAACGGTGTTGTGGTAAAATCTTTTTAATTTGATTACCTAACTATTTATCATGACCAAGAAAAGTATAAATCGAAGAGGGTTTTTAAATACATCTGGAACAGTAATGGCCAGTTCGTTAATTATTCCAAGTTTTTATATTGGTAAGTCCAAGCCTAAACTCAGTGATGAGATCGTAGGGCATGGAGATTTTAGGTATCGTGTACATAAGGCATGGGGAGATCTTGATCCAGCCAAGACACCTGTAAATAATTGTCATGAGATGATCATGGACAATAAGGGTAGATTAATCATGGTTGGTGACGATACCCATAATAACATATTGATCTATGATAAATCAGGAAAGCTGCTAGATCACTGGGGCATAAGTTATACTAGTGGGCATGGTTTGACACATTGGAGTGTAGGAGGAGAGGAGTTTTTATTTATTTGTGATACTACTGGTACATTGATTAAGACTACACTGGGTGGCAGAGAACTAATGCGTATCGGTCATCCTTCTACTTATGGAGCTTATGAAGAAGAAGACAATTTCGCACCGACAGAAAGTGCAATAGCGCCTAATGGAGATATTTATTTAGCCGATGGATATGGATCGCAGTACGTTTTACAGTTTAATCAAGCAGGTGAATTTATAAGAAAGATCGGAGGCGGTAGAGGAGATGGAGATAATCAATTTCAAACTGCTCATGGTGTAGCCATAGATGATAGAGACAAAAATAATCCAACACTACTTATTACTTCGCGTGCTCATAATTGTTTTAAGCGATTTACTATGGAGGGTGTATACATAGAAACAATATTTCTCCCAGGAGCATTTGTGTGTAGGCCTGTAATAGATGATGATAATCTTTATGCAGGTGTTTGTTGGTCTAGATTAAAGTATCTTAATCGTACACCAGACTCAGGCTTTGTAACTATTCTTGATAAAAATAACAAGGTGGTCTCTAATCCTGGCGGTACAGCACCTAGATATATTGATGGACAATTACAGTTAATGGTCCAAGATCAAGCTATCATTAAGCATGGCCATGATGTGTGTATAGATAATGATAAGAATATTTACATCTGTCAATGGAATGCTGACAATACTTATCCTGTTAAATTGGAGCGGATATAATATTGATAATTACAAGTCTGGGTATCTAATTAGTATTTGCTTCTATAATAGCTTCTCGAACTCCTGCTCTCCTTAAATTTAGAAAGGAAATGTTTAGATGGAGAATAAATTCTTTCTAGAATGGATCGTATTGGTGCTTTAAATCACTCGATAGCACCATCTATCTTGAGCAGATGACTAATTACTCCATCACAAACCATGGCCGTTTTTTGATTATAACTATTAGTAACCACTAGATATGCTTTTCCTGTCTCTGGAGCAACCCATGCAAGAGATAGCCATGCATTATTACTTCCCGAATGAGAATAAACTGCACCCTTGCCCCAATCTCTTTCTGTCTTCATCCATCCAGCTGCATATTCTCCGATAGGTGTTTTAAGATTTTCAAGTTGCGGTTTTGGGAGTAGCGATTGATTTTGTTTTAAAAATAGAAATGCGATAAATTTTCCCCAGTCTTCTATTGTGCAGTGAACAGTGCCTGCTGGGCCTAGTGCTGGAGCGTTATCTTGTTGTGTAGGATTAAGTCCTCCTCCCCATGGGTCAGTATGCCCCCATGGTTGATCGATTTTGTCTTTCTCTCCAGGAGTCCCAAAACCTGCTGAACTCATTTCCAAAGGGTCAAATAACTTTTCTTGCATTAGTTCTTCCCAACTTTGACCAGTAACTTTCTCTACCATAGCTCCAGCAATTACATATCCAAGATTTGAGTATAAGAAATCGCCAACCTTTTGAGCAGGTTCAGCTTTAAGGCTTGTCATTATTAAAGACTTTCTGCGCTGTTTAATTTCTTGATCCATGTATCCCCACCAAAAAGCATTTGCAGGGACACCTCCTCTATGTCTAACTAATTGATACATGCTAACATCGTGATAGTTAGCATGTATAGAGTCTTTTAGCTCTGGTAAGATTTCTGCGATTGTTGATTCCCATCTTAAGTCACCTTCTTCTACTATGATACTAAGTAGCGCACTTGTCATAGCTTTAGAGCACGATCCTAGATGGAGTTTGTCTGAGTCAGTTATAGATTCATCTACCCCTAACTTCCTTACGCCCGCAGATCCAATTTGCACAATTCCATTAGAATCTATAATAGCAGCAACAATACCTGGTAAACCTTCATTACTTACAGTTTTGCTTAGTATTTCCTTAAGATTATCGGTTGGAAGTATATCAGTTTTTTCACCTTGTCCAAATAATTGACAGTTAGGAAGAATCAATATTCCTAAAAAAAGCAGGATACATCCTAAATGAATATGGGTTTTCATACTAATATTTTACCTCCCCAATTTACGTCAATTGATTTTTAATGAGCCAATCATTTCTGCGGACTAATTAATTCTATAGATAAGCAAGTAGCTTATTTGCCGATTTACACTTCTTTATAATCGAGGCTTTTTCTCAGGTTTTGAATTTCCAACTTAAGTTCTTCAATTAGGTCCTGGTGATCTGAGCTGTTAATAAGATTATTCATCTCAGTAGGATCTTCTTGCAAGTCATATAACTCCCAAGTATCAATATCATTATAAAAGTGGATTAGCTTAAATCTATCAGTACGCACACCATAGTGTTGCTTTATTTTATGCCATCCATGAGGATACTCGTAGTAATGATAGTACATAGCTTTTCTCCAATTGTTAGGCGTATTGCCTTCCATGACAGATCTCAAGGATTCACCTTGAAACTCAGATGGTGCATCTATGCCCGCAAAGTCCAAAATAGTAGGAGCAAAATCTAGATTTAGCACTATGTCTTCATTGGTTTGGTTTGAGGGGATTACTCCTGGTAATCTAGCGACAAGAGGCATTGATAATGACTCTTCATACATAAATCGCTTATCATACCAACCATGTTCTCCAAGGTAAAATCCTTGATCAGAAGTATAAACAACCAGCGTGTTTTCTGCTAATCCATTTTCGTCTAAGTAATCAAGCACTCGACCTATATTCTCATCTACAGAATAGACTGATCGTAGATAATCTTTCATATATCTCTGGTACTTCCATTCTGCTAATTCTTTTCCTTGTAATTGTCTCTTCTTAAAATCTTCTCCGATCGGGTCATAATGTGCATCCCAAAGTTCTTTTTGTTCATCAGTTAGTCTTCCGTAAGAATTATTTAGCCATGATTTCTCCATGTCAAATTGTGGAGGACCTCCTCCAGTGCCGTAGTCATATCCTTCATAATGCTCAGGCTGCAACTTCATGTCGCCACCCATGTACATGTTCACAATACTTTGATCCTGTTCTTCCGCAGCTTGTCGATTTTCATAATTATCCCAGAAGTTTTCAGGGATAGGTAAGTCTTCAGTGAATAAGTCAAAATGTTTACTGTCGGGCATCCAATTTCTGTGAGGAGCTTTATGATGATAAAGCATGCAAAAAGGTTTATCTGGATCCTGTTGTTTAAGTTGATCTAATGCGAGATCAGTAATAACGGTACTCGTGTAACCAGTATGGGAGATTGTATCTCCATTGTCAATCATTCTAGGGTTGTAATATTCTCCTTGACCTATAAGAATGTTCCAGTAATCAAAACCAGTAGGTTCAGTTTTAAGATGCCATTTGCCTACTATGCTAGTTTGATATCCTGCTTCCTGCAAAAGTTTTGGAAAGGTTAATTGCGAACCATCGAATCTATCTCTATTATCTCGCAGTCCATTTAGATGACTGTATTTACCAGTTAACAATACTGCTCTAGCAGGAGCACAAATAGAATTAGTTACAAAACTATTTTTGAAGAGGATGCCTTCGTTTGCAATTCTATCAATGTTAGGAGTATTTATTAGGCTTTTATCATAAGCGCTGATTGCTTTCTCAGCATGATCATCTGACATGATGAAAATGATGTTGTAAGGTTTGTTTGCAGTTTTACTTTCTTTCGGTGACTCCGTGCTCGTACAGGCAATGATGAAAAGTAAACAGAGATAGAGAATGTTTTTCATAGGTATATTCTTTTAGGGCATATTATAAGCCTCATTTAATTTACAATTCTGGTATAGTTAAACTATAAAGTGAACTTTGGTTTAAAACTATTAAGAATAAGTCGGTAGTTGAATCGCATATTCGCTTTAATAACTAAATGCAATCTATTAACTTACTAAAAATTAATAGCATCAGAATGATACGAAATTTCGTCTTAATGTCTATTTCTGTGATACTGTTGGCTTGCTAGTCAAATAATGTAACGGTAATTGATTATAGGACTAAATGATGCAGTCTTTATCCTATAAGTGTGAATGAGTCAGAGTCTATTTCTTGTAATTCCTATGAATTTAAAACTTGGGGAACCATAAATTTTATAATTGGTAATGACTAATAAAATGTATTTAGTGGGAGCATTGATTTTGGCAGCCGTAGTTTACTTTGGTTCGTGTGAAATGAGAGGTATAGAGTACTATGAACCGAAAGCAATAGCAACTCATTTTAATGGAGAACATTTTGTTGGCTCTGAGACTTGTATGGAGTGCCATGCTGACTTATATGACTCACACCTACTTACTGCTCATTACAATACTTCTGCGATTGCAAATTCTAATAGTATCAAAAGTTCATTTGACTCAGGAAGTAATTTCATTAATCTCGGAGAATACAAAATCGAATTAAAGAAAGATGGATCGTCTTATTATCAGCAAGCTAAAGTAACAGGAACTGAAGAATACAGTGAAGCTCAAAAAATGGATATTGTTATTGGTTCAGGAGTGAAAGGTCAGACTTTTCTCACATGGGAGGACGATAAGTTATATCAATTACAAGCATCCTATTATCCACCGACTGATAGTTGGATAAATAGCCCAGGATATCCAAACCAATTACATAAAAGGCCTGTAAGAGATGGGTGCCTAAAATGTCATGTGACATTTGCTACAAATATGGATTTTTCTGGAAGAGGAAATCGTTACAACAAAGAGAAAATGATCTACGGAGTAGATTGTGAAAAATGTCATCGCCCTGCAGAAAAACATGTTGTATTTCACAGGGAAAATCCTGAAGTAGAAACAGCGATGTACATGCTAAAGCTCGATACGTTGGATAGGCAATTACGACTAGATGCTTGTGCTCAATGTCATTCAGGACTTAGAGGCGCAATTGTCAAAGGCAATTCTTTCTCTTATTTGGTAGGCGAACGATTGGACGACTATTCTCGGAATTTCTATACAGGGCAAAAGAGTAATGAACTAGATGTACATGGCAATCAATATGGTCTTCTTACTAGTAGTGCATGCTTTATTAATAGCCCTCAAATGGACTGCAG
>CALFUQ010000149.1 GCA_937929885.1 uncultured Saprospiraceae bacterium | reverse complement strand
TTGGTGGTGCGATTGGTGTGTTTACACATTCGCATAATGATGTATCGTAACTATCTTCTGTGGTGCAATCATTATCATCACAGCTAGGTGGTGCGATTGGAGTGTTTACACATTCACAGTTTGTTGTATCGTAGCTATCTTCTGTTGTGCAATCATTGTCATCGCAGCTTGGTGGTGTGATTGGATCGAATTCTGCTCCATACTTTGGTGCAGTCTTCCCAAATTCTAATGCTCCCCTATCTGCTATTCCGCTAGAAAATGGTTCATTGATGTTATCTAGTTGAACTCCACTATTAACTACTGGACTACCTGATTTAGGTGCAAGATCTCTTTGCGATGGATTGTACTCTATATTCCATGCACTTGGCAATGCTATATTATTAAAATGAGAAGGTGAAACAGCTATAGCATTTGCTTCTATAAATCCAGTTGCCGAAAGCACAGGCACATTCGCATACCTGATGTTGTCCCATTTAAACCATTCATTGTTAGTTGTCCCTGATCTAGAAGAATAGAAAGCATCATAATCCCAATCATCAACACTACCTGTAACCAATCCATATTCTTCAAAACAATATTTATCTGAGAAAACTACATTGTTCCTATAAAAAGTATTTTGCCATCCTGCAGTTGAAGAAAGTGTTGACCCACTACTAACTACTGTATTATTTACGATTACTAATCCAGAAGATCCTCTGTTCATTTTGAATCCAGAATACTCAAGATTAAATATTTCATTTCTAACACAATAAGCAGGACCTCCAAAAATTGGAGCTATACTTACTCCTGCTCTTCCGTTATATAACCTATTGGCATATATTCTACCATTAGAAGCAAGCCAATCTATCTCTACTAAATCGTCTACTGCATTTTTAATATCATTATTATGAATATCAATCGAATAATTTAATAGATATGGAGGGCCATCAGTCGAAATTCCATCTCCAAAATTCTGGATAGTATTACAACTAATCACATTATTATTTCCCCTTACATCAACTCCTCTTTCTTTTGGAATGCCAGTTCCTGGCCACGCTGTTCTTCCTATTATTACGTTATTGGTCACATACTGGTCGTGCTCGTTTCCGTGTTCCCTTCTATTATAAAACCCATAATCTACATCTTGAATAATATTATTTCTTATTGTTACAAACTGAGTGTTTTGAGCATCAATACCCCACTTAGCATTTTGAATGGTAAACCCATCTACTATAACATGAGCATTAATAGTTGAGAAATCACCAAGCTGAATTGCATGTCTATCTGTATTATTTCCATCTATTACAGCGCAGTGCCTCGCTTCACTTATAAAACTTATTGGAGCCGTCTCAGATCCACTCGTAGTCAAAGCAAAAGGTTCATACATACCTGGAGAAACTATAAAATGATCTCCTGCACTTGCATTATTTGCTGCTGCTTGTAACCCTAGATATGGATCTAGCATTGTGCCTGATCCACCTCCATTTCCTGGGCTAACATATTTAACTGATGTCATCGAAGGCTGTGGTATTGCCTTAGTAGTTGTGGTTCTAGTAGTTGTTGTACTACCTCCATCAGGGTCTGTTAAAATTAATTGTAGTTCATATGTCGTATTTGGCTGTAAATACATGGCACTTGCAGCATGAAAATTCATATTCAGCATAGTACCATCAATAACTAGTGTTGGATGAGCCCTCATACTCATAGCTCCATCTTTCCAAGTTGAAGTTCCCTGAACTCTATATCGTAATTGAAATGAACTATTTAAATTATCATCACCAGAAATTGAATAGTTTACTCCTATGTTTTCAAAAGTAGCATCTATCCTAACATTACCTGCATTTAGTGCACAATTTGCTCCAGCAATTGGTGTGTAAACACATTGACAAGTTACATTGTCATAACTATCTTGTGTGGTGCAATCGTTATCATCGCATGTTGGCGGAGTGATAGTTGTATACTCACATTCACATGTTGAATTATTATAAACATCTGACGTAGTACAATCATTGTCATCACAACTAGGTGGTGTAATTGGCGTATAGACACATTCACAAATATTAGAATCATAGCTATCACTTGTAGTGCAGTCATTGTCATCGCATGTTGGTGGTGCAATAGGCGTGTAAACACATTGACAAGTAGCAGCATCATAACTATCAGCTGTTGTACAATCATTGTCATCACAAGTTTGACCACTTGTATTTGATTTTAAAATGGTAAAATAGTCATCAATATTTCCTGTCTCTCTTAAAAATTTAACGTCAAGTTGATTACCATTTACTTCTAGCAAACAAGAACCTAAATCTGCCACGGAATAAAACATAGCATTATGATTTAAATTAGCATTAGATATTTTACCTGAACTACCTGCTGTTATATACACAGTACCTTCATCACACTGCTTTTCGTATGCTCCGTCTCCATTTAATCTTCCATCTCCAGCTCCATTTGCACCTACTGTATGGGTATTAGAATTAAATGTACTAGCATTGCCATGATGGCCATCTAAGTAGTATGATCTTTCGTAAGAATGACTGTGTCCTGAGAGCACTAAATCTACCCCGTTGTCTTCCAACATAGGAAGGAAGTTTTGTCTCATCTCAATCAAAGGCGTTTCTGTATCAGAATCATGTGAACCTTTAGTATATGGAGGATGATGCCACATGGCAACTATCCACTCTTGTGTTGTATTTTGAATATCATTTTGTGCCCAATTATACATAGAACCGCCTACTGATCTATCTGTCTCATAAGACTCTAGTACAATGAAGTGAATGTTAGCGTAATCAAATGAATAATATGCTTCTGTACCTGATGCAACACCCCCAGCTTCGCCAGATGTCGGAAAAGTAAAAATATCATAGTAAGGGCCTGACTGAGTACTTGAATTTGCAGTGTAGCCATCATGATTTCCTAAAGTCGACCAAGCAACAGTATTTTTTAATTTGTCTTCATACATGTTTTCGAACATCGCATATTGATATTCTGTATCTGTTCCACTTGCGTATGCATTATCACCTAAGAATAAAATCATATCTGTGTGATCTGCTCCAATATGATTATAGTAAGCATCTCTTACTGCTCGTTGATTATTATTAGCAGTGCCAGGATCACCAAGTATCCATGCTTTAACTGGCTGAGTAGATCCATGATTTGGAGAGGTGATCCATGAAAGATCTGATGCTGCTGGCACTAAAACACCACTCGCATTTTGAACTTCATAATAATATTTTGTATATGGACTTAGCCCAGTTATTTCTACTTCGTGATCAATCTTCAATGTATTATTGGAGGCCGTTTGATTAAGATTGCCAAGGCTAGTACCGTATTTTATTACCGACTCTGTTGGTCCACTCGTTCTCCACTTTACGACCATACTCGTAGGTGTACTTTTTTGGAGGTAAGGACCTCTCTCTACATCAACTACACCTGCAGCAACAGCTTTCAGTTTAAAATCAAAACTAATATCTGAACTAGTCGCGCTTGCTTGATGTATTTCAACTGCAACTGTATTAATACCATTTACTAAATTAGAAACTACAGTCTCCGAAGCAAAAGCATTATCTGTAGAAGTTCCTGCTGAAAATGTACTATAATTAATTGTGCCTGTTGGCATATTCTGTCTCCAGACTTCTTGACCATTTACATACACAACTGCACCGTCATCATAAGTGAGATCCATATCTAATGCTGCCCAATTGGCAGCATTGTTTACTATAAAACTATTCCTGAAATAGGCTGTCTTTGCAACGTTGCTAACTGTCGTTGCTTCATCTCCATCGCCATAACCTAAATGGGCATTTCCAGAATCCCATCCCGAATCATCATATGTAGTTTGCGTCCAGTTACTTCCATTAATATTAGATGGTTGATTTCCTGCATCATAATATGACCATCCATCTCCATTTACTACAAAACAAATCTCTTGATCACAAATATTCCCTGGTGCACTATTGTCACAATGGTCCTCTGCATCACAAATCCCATCTCCATCAGAATCAGGTGACATACTACCCGCACAGTTACAATTGACATCCATTACATCATTTACAGTACATGGATCATTATCATCACAAGGGTTGCCTGTACAAACTACAGCACCTTTCGTTATCGTAAAGTAATCTTCAACTACTCCAGTTTCTCTTAAGAATTTCACATCCATTTGACCATCGTTAACCTCTAGCACACAGGACCCTAACTCGGCTACTGAGTAATACATAGCTTGATGATTTAAATCACCGTTAGTTGTTTTACCTGCACTACCTGTGGTTATATAGACTGCTCCATCTGCTGTTGTTTTTTCATAAGCTCCGTCCATACCTATCATCCCATTTCCATCTCCATTAGCGCCAACGGTATGTGTATTAGAATTAAAAGTACTTGCCGTACCATAGTGCCCATTTAAAAAGTAAGATCTCTCGTATGAATGACTATGGCCTGACAGCACTAAGTCCACACCATTAGACTCTAGCATAGGAAGAAAATTTTGACGCATCTGTACCAATGCCGACTCTGTATCAGAGTCATGAGACCCTTTAGAATACGGCGGATGATGCCACATTGCTACTATCCACTCCTGAGTTGTATTTTGAATATCGCTCTGAGCCCAATTGTACATAGCTCCTCCTACAGACTTATCAGTCTCATAAGATTCTAATACGATAAAATGAATATTTGCATAATCAAAAGAATAATATGCCTCTGTCCCTGACGCTACTCCACCTGCTTCTCCTGCTGTAGGAAAAGTAAAAATATCATAATAAGGACCTGACTGCGAATTTGAGTTAGCTGAGTGACCATCATGATTACCCAAGGTAGACCAAGCTACTGTATTTTTAAGTTTGTCTTCATACATGTTTTGGAACATCGCATTTTGATATTCTGTATCTGTCCCAGAGTTATAAGCATTATCTCCTAAGAACAAAATCATGTCTGTATGCCCAGCTCCTACGTAATTATAATATGAGTCTCTAACCAAACGCTGTTTAGTGTTAGCCGTACCAGGATCTCCAAGAATCCATGCTTTCACTGGCTGCTTAGAACCATGCGCAGGTGAAGTCACCCACGAAACATCTGGTGCTCCATTTATTAAAATTCCTCCCGCATCACTTATCTCATAATAGTACTTTGTAAAGGGACTTAGTCCAGTTATTTCAATTTCATGTTCTGTCTTCAAAGCATTATCAGAGACAACTTGATTTAACGATCCTTGAGTAGTACCATAATTAAGGATTGATTGTGTTGGCTGAGCAGTTCTCCATTTAACAACCATACTTGTAGGGGTTCCTTTCTGAAGGTAAGGTCCTCTAGTCACACTTACTTGTCCAGCTGTACTTGCTCTAAGTTCAAAATCAAAACTTAAATCAGAACTACCTGCACTCCTTTGATGTACTTCTACCGCTATCACATTTGCACCATTAACAAGATTAGAAGCAATAGAACTTGTCGCAAATGAATTATCAGGCGTCGTATTAGGTGTAAAAGTATTATATGATATTGTTCCTGTCGGCATATTTTGCCTCCATACTTCTATTCCATTTACATATACCACAGCACCATCATCATAAATCAAATTGAGATCGAGCAATGCATAATTTGTAGCATTAGACAAATTAAATTCATGCCTAAAATAACCTGTATATGTGGCGCTATTAATTACCGTGGTTTCATCACCATCACCATAACCTAGATGCGCATTACCATTTGACCAATTTGCATCGTTGTAGCCTATATCATTCCAATCATAACCCCCTGAATTAGACGGTTGATTACCATTGTCGTAATATGACCAATTACTACCGTAATTAATTAGGGTAGTCTGTCCTGTTAATCCTTTTGTAAAAAACAGAAGGATAAATATTATTAGAATTTGAGTTGGGCTTCTCATTCTTTTCTTGGGGTTATTGGAATGTTGAAAGTTGATCTTGAATCTGGTTTTTCAATTTAATTGAAGCTCTGTTTTGTTTTATTCTATTGGGTAATGATTCTAATTCCACTAGAGAATTTTGAAACATTTGTTGAGCTTCTTCAGTTTTTCCTTGCTCTTTATATAGTAATGCCTTTTGGAAATATTTTCGTTCTTTCCGCTGTGCATTTTCGATAATTTTATTTTGATACTGGTGTGCAGTTTCGAAGTCCTTACGCCTGAGACTTATGTTCACTCCTTTATCTAGAAATACCATCAACTCACCTAAATCTTGAATACCATTCTCAATTACTTCTAATGCAGATCTAAGACAATCATTAGTACCACAAGATTCTAATGCATTAGCTGCTTCGATGTAATTGTCTGTATGTGTTACATCTACATGATTTATCACCTCATTAAAAAGAGCAGCAGATTGTTCATATTTAGCTTGCGCGAATGCAGATTTTGCTTTTGATTTTAATGCTAGTACATGATTAGGCTGTTCAGAAAGGATTAGATCTGCATATTGATCTGCTAAATCATAATCTTTATATAACCGATATGATTTTGCAAAATTTAAATTGAGTCTGTCAGATATGTAGCCTCTTTCTTCGCAGACTTTGAAGTCTTTTATAGATAACTCATAGTCTTCATGTTGGCAGTATAACTCTCCTCTAGACAAGAAAAGAGACGTATTATCAGGGTCTTGGAGAATTTTTACTGTAATCTCTTTGATTCTCTTATCTAGCTCCCCATGAGCTTGTAGGCTCACACCAGTTAATAGCAGAACTAGAACACCTATTGCCCTTCTCATTATTTGCAGTTTCATTACATCTAAAAAGACACGAAAAATAAGCACTGCACTTACTGAGAACAGCCAACAAATATGTAACCCTTTAGATATCAATAGATTATGTCAATTTTTAGCATAATAAAAAGGACTAACCTATATGGCTAGTCCTTTAAAGAATTCAAATGATAGAATTATCATTTATTCTATTCCGCGACAACGAATTTCAGGGTTATAGTTTGCCTTCCAACCTGAATCTTTAAGTAATAAAGACCTGGTCTTAAGGTAGATATATCGATATATTCTGATTGTGATCCTGGTAATACTTCTCCATTAACTGCATCTGATATTACAGGTGCTCCATTAGCATCAATTACAACTGCATAGATTGGTTGTGAAGATGTATTAGGGTTAGTTACGTTAAGTATAAGTCTACCATTTACAAGGTTAGATTGTAAACTTGCTTCTATAAGTTCTGACTGCCCAGCCTGTAGACCTGTTTGATTTGCAGATACTCCTTTTCTTGATAAGCTACATGAGCTCATGTTACCTAATGAGATATTTATTTTTGGCGCATAACCATCATAGCCATCTACTAAGCTCACTATTACCTTCTGTACATTATCTGCAATATCTACTTCTACTTCATTTATAATCTCTCCATTGAAAGTTCCATAAGACACCTCCTGCCCAAACTCATTGACATAACTTACATCTACCACATCTACATAGTTTTTACTAACAGTCGAATTAAGCTTTGCATTGATACCACTTATTGTGAAAGATACTCCTGCTTGTAGATTAGCAAACTCGTAAGTTGTCATTGCCGACTCTGATCCGAAATGTTTAAGTCTTGTCTGAGGGAAAAAACTTGTAATAGGTGTACAGTCTTCTTCGACTATTGCTTCTGCAGTTGATCCGTTTTCATCTACAATAATCCCAGATATCTCTGTCTCATCATTTTGGATATTGATTTCTCCTACACATTCGCAATTTTCATCTATTGCATCATTGGTAGTCAGAGGGTCATTGTCATCGCAAGGATTACCTATCCTGCATAAATCTTCAATTACTTCTACTAAAATTTCTTTTGTTTCAAAACAGAACTCATTATCGTAAACAGTGACTGTATACACTGTATTCTCTATCGGCTGTACAGTTATTTCAGTTGTAGTTGCATCATTATTCCATAAATAATAACTACCTCCGTTAGCTGATAAAGTAACCTCGTCGCCCAAGAATATACTGTAAAAAGTTTGCACTTCTTCTTCTACATTACAATCCAATACATTGATTGTAACCTTTACAATTTCTTCACAGCCATTTCCATCGGTGATTGTAACAAAATAATTAGTAGTTGTGCTAGGTGCTAATTGTACTACTGGACCTTGCATTCCATTGTTCCAAGAATATGAAGTTCCTCCCTCAGCAAATATTGTTGCTGTCTGACCAAAATAAATTTCTGTATCACCACTAATCTCTACATCCATATGACAAGGGAAGCCTACACACTCACAATCTTCATTTAAAAAGTCATTGTATGTATCTTCGTTATTATCATTACAAGGACTTCCCACCTCACACGCTGGCTCAATTACTACTACGGTCACAGAAGCATTTTCTTCGCAGTTGTTTGTACCTAATATAGTAACTGCATATTGGGTAGTTACCGATGGCGCAACTGTAATTGAAGGCCCTGTCATACCATTGTCCCATACATAATCTATACCTCCTTCAGCAATTATAGTTGCTGATTCACCAAGAACTATAGTTACGTTACCAGAAACCTCAACATCCATATCACAAGGAAAACCAAAACACTCACAATCCTCACCTAACTGGTCATCATAAGTGCTATCATTATCATCATTACATGGTGTACCTACTTCACACACTGGCTCAATTACTACTATGGTCACAGAAGCATTTTCTTCGCAGTTGTTTGTACCTAATATAGTAACTGCATATTGGGTAGTTATCGATGGTGCTACTGTAATTGATGGACCGGTCATACCATTGTCCCATATATAATCTACACCTCCTTCAGCAGTTATAGTTGCTGATTCACCAAGAACTATAGTTACATTACCAGAAACTTCAACATCCATGTAACAAGGAAAACCAAAACACTCACAATCCTCACCTAACTGGTCATCATAAGTGCTATCATTATCATCATTACAAGGTGCACCTACTTCACATGCTGGCTCATTTATTACAACTGTTATATAAGCAGTTTCTTCACAACCATTTGAGTTTATAATAATAACTGAATATTCTGTAGTAGCTACTGGAGACACTGTAATTGATCGCCCTCTCATACCATTATTCCAGAAATAGCTTACTCCACCTTCTGCTGTAAGAGTTGTACTTTCTCCTGCTGATATTTTACTATTTCCTTCTACCTCCACATCCATATGGCACGGAAAACCAAAGCACTCACAATCCTCTCCTAACTGATCATCATAAGTTGACGCATCAAAATCATCACAAGGAGTTCCTACATTACACGCACTTACAAAGACTGTTACATCATCTTTTGCATAACATCCATTCTCATCAGTAATTGTTACAGAATAACTTTGATCTTGTACAGGGCTTACATTTATGGTCTGAGTCGTTTCTCCATTATTCCACATGTATGCTGCAGATTCGTTAGCAGTTAATTGAGCGCTTTTGTTATCTCTTAATACCACATCTTCTCCAGCATATGCTTCTGCAGTACATTCAAGTATGTTGACCCACATATCAGCCACTTCTTCACATCCAAACTCATCTGTTACAGTAACAGAGTATCCAGTTGTCGTTCCTGGAGTTACCTCTACTACTCGAGTAGTTTCTCCTGTTGACCAAAAGTATGTTCCCTCACCTACAACTTCTAAGTTTACTGATTGTCCTGGGTAAATCTCCTGCGTTTCACTAGCTGATATTTCTAAATCACAAATGTGCCCTTCGCACTCACAATCATTATTGATTTTATCATTTATTGTATTTGGATTTTGATCATCACACTTAAAACCTACTGTCTCACAAACTTCATGATATTCTATCACTTCTAAACCAAAACTTAAATTGCTATCACTATTGTCTGCTGAGTTATGTATTTCAACAGCTACTGTATTTAATCCTTCAATAAACAAGTGAGGTAGCGCTATACTTCTAAATCGTTGGTCAGCTATATTACTAGATGCCGATGTACTATAATCTACATCTCCTTGAGGCATGTTGGTTCTATTAATAATTTTACCGTTTAAGTAAATGATAGCACCATCATTATATAATAAGTTGAAGAACATAAGATCGAAGTCTTGTGTGCTTTCTATATTCCATTGATGTCTGAAGTAAACTGTATTTGATTGCTTTAGGACTTCATTATGATTGCCTGAGCCAAAGCCTAATGGGCCTTCGAAAGAACTCCAAGAAGCACTGTAGTCATTACTATACCATGCGTTTCCTTGAGCATCATCTGCTGGCTGATCACCATCATCATAAAATTCATAAACTGAATTTGTTTCTACCAATGTAGTCTGCGAATGTGCAGATAAGGCAAGTAAGAAAGAACACACTGTGAGTAATGTTCTGAAAGTTGTCGTTGTCGTCATTTTGAATAGATTTTGAAATTATTTGTAAAATAATTTCTCGATCTAGGATCAAAAAAACTTAAGGGATGCTCTAATTACAAGGGAGTAATATACAGCATGTTTCGAAGGATAAATCGAAACAATTAATTAGTCTTATTATAGTACTAAAGTTAATATGCTCTCACAATTTTAGCTTGGGTAAACTAAAATAAAGCTTTGGGTAAAGCCTTTAAACACGTGAGAATATGATTACACCTTTAGTAAATTGATAGAGCTTCTCTACTCGATCATATACATGACACAGCCAACCTTCTCATGACACTAGGCCTCTTCAGGATTAATTTGCTCAAAAAGTGACAAATCCGTATATCACTTTTAGTTTTATGAGTTAGATTAAAGAGTGGTGTCCAAATTAACTGGAAACTAAATTTACTAGATAAGTGATTTTAATACATCGCGATCAATTCTATGCTTTCCAGCGTACTCATTAATTTTCATATTTAGCCCTACTGAACTTATGTGAGTTAATACTTTCTCTTTGTGTTTTCCTTTGATAAAGCTGTCTTGATCCCCATAAACCATACTCATATCTATGGCATTTAGGTAGTTGAGATGATGTTTATAATCTGGTTCTGGTGGAAACTCTCCTGCCCATTGGATCAACTTGGCAAGTTTTGGTTGTCTGTGTATTACCCACCTCCACATGGTAGCTGAGCCTTGAGAAAAGCCAAGAATATTAAACTTTGCGTTATCGAGGTTTGGTAATATCATTTCATCATAGACTTGATCGAGGTAAGTAAGATAATCATCAATTTCATCTAAGCGCTCATGACTAGTCATCCATGTAGCTACTGGAACTCTAGATCCTTCATGCCAATAGAACTTGTTAAGTCCTTCCGGCGCGATTGCATAAATCTCATCCATATCAAATTGATCGAATTTTCTAACAATCCGATTAGCCAATTGTCCATATCCATGTATAACAAGCCATATCTGCTTTGCTTTACTGATATCATTACCGAGTTCTGCTACATGCGCTGTCCTCTTGACTTCTAACTTAGTTACTCTTGGTTCCATCTATGTATCTGAAATTGAAGGCCAAAAATAACATTACAACTCAAAACCAATTCCATCAAACAAAATAAATATTCCTATGTTTAAATTGTGATTGTATAATGAGAGAAAGAAACTATCTAATCCATCCCCTGTATATTCTTATAACCTTGGTCTTAGCAGGTATCACTGCTTTGTTCTTAGGTTTCTCGGCAGCGTATCTTTATAGTAGAGTACAAGAAGGTGCCGATGCGGTACAACTTCCGTCATTGTTTTATATTAATACATTCATTTTAATGGCTTCGGGGGGTGCGCTTATGATAGCAAAGAAGGCATATAAAGCTGACAAAACTGAAACTTACCAACTCATGCTTTTGATTAGCACAGTTTTGACAATAATTTTTTTGATAGCTCAAATAGTTGCTTGGAATCAAATGAGGATGATGAACCTTACGATGGGGAGTGATAATATGACTTCGTATATCTACGTAATATCTGCATTGCATTTTGTCCACGTTGTAGCGGGTATTCCTTTCTTGATTATATTCCTGTATGCAGCTAAGAAACATATGAAGGAACCTGTAAGTGTATTAGTATACTTTTCTGATCCTGATAAGAAGCGAAAATTAGATGTGCTTACCATTTATTGGCATTACTTAGATGCACTATGGATTTACCTTGTAGTCTTCTTCTTACTTAACTATCTCATCAAGTAAGTATTCCTTGAGAATAAAGTAATATCAAAGCGGTCTTAATGGGCTTTTTCTCTCTAAAAAGCTTAACTTTATATTCAAATTATTTATATATGTAATTTTTCCTTTCAAGTATATCTCTAAACCAAGCAAATGAACTTTAGTTTATGCCACCTTGTTTTGAGAAGCATAACTTAGAAAAGCAGAAAATAGATCTGAAAACACTGATTATATTGAAGTTTAGTAAAATATAACTCGTGATTTTCTCGATAAATATTAAGACAATTAATTTAAAATCATTCTTACAATGAATTTTCGAAACGTAATATTTTTTCTAGCCATCGTAGCTATAGGAGCTTGTACGCCAAAAGGATACAATATCTCAGGCACAATTGCTAATGCTGAAAACATCAATGTATACTTTGATAAGGTAGATGCCAATACTGGCACCAATGCAGCGATAAGCAAAACTGAGACGGATGGTAGCGGTAATTTTACTTTGAATTTTGAAGAGCCACCAGCGCCTGGAATTTATAGAGTTAGGCTGGGTATACAATCAGCTATGTTAATCATAGAAGATACGGCTGCTCCAGTAAAGATTACAGGAGATCTTAATAATATTAAAAACTTTGATTATGCTGTAGAAGGTTCTCCTTCGTCTACAGAGTTCCAAGGTATCATGTCACAGTTTGCAACTAAAAAAATAAACTCAGACCAACTGATTGCTAAAATCAAAAATGAGTCTTCACCATTAGTTTCTTATCTCTTATCTAACATGGCTTTGAAGGCCCCTAATTTTGCAGATACGCATAGAGCGGTTTTTAACAAGTTAGAAAATAGTGGACTTGACTTTGTACCCGAGTATGGTAAATATGTAGCGCAAATAGAACAACAATGGGCACAGCAACAAGCTATGAATAAAATTAGAGTTGGAGAGGTCGCTCCAGATATTGTGATGGAAGACTTAGATGGTAATCAAAGAAAATTAAGTGATCTAAAAGGGCAGGTTGTACTATTGGATTTTTGGGCTAGCTGGTGTGGACCATGTCGTAAGGCAAATCCTAAAGTCGTAGAGACATATAAGAAATACGAAGACAAAGGATTCACTGTTTTTAGTGTTTCCTTAGATGGGCTAGACAATAGAACAAAACAGAGGTACTCTGCTGATCAAATAGATTCTCAGTTAGAAAGCTCTAAAAAGAGATGGAAGGATGCTATCATCAAGGATAATTTGACTTGGGATCATCATGTAAGTGATTTAAGAAAATGGGATTCTATGGGTGCAGCGATGTACGGCGTAAGGAGCATACCTAAGACTTTCTTAATTGATAGAGATGGGAAGATTGCTGCGGTCGATCCAAGATATAATCTTGAGGAAATGGTACAGAAGTTTATATAGGTTCTAATTACCAAAGAAATATAAAAGCTCAGATTTGGTCTGGGCTTTTTTTATGCCTTTAGGATAATCCATAATTTAAGTTTGATGAAATCATATCTACTTCTACTGTGTATAGTTTCGGCTTTATCTTGTAAAGA
>CALFUQ010000148.1 GCA_937929885.1 uncultured Saprospiraceae bacterium | reverse complement strand
AATATTGAAATTATTATTGTTGTTATATTTGTTGAACAATTTATAATTCTGCTTGTATCTTATATATACAATCGCAGATAACTGATAATTAGATATTACTTAACCGATAAAATAAAGGCATATGTTCAAAAGAAGATTTAGAAGATCATACAGAGTACCTGCATTAACAGCTCCTATTACAAAGAGATTATAAGCAGCAAACTTTGCAAAATATAAAGAGGCCATAATGTTCATCATTATGGCCTCTTTTATTATATGCTACTTATTGTATTTCTGCTACATATTGTATATGCTACTTATTGTGGTTTTCTCTAATAAAAAAAGAGCCTCACTTTACAGTAAGGCTCTGTTCTCAAAGATATATAACCAAATATCTCATAGTCTCTTATTCTATAACTATCATCTTCTTAGTTGCAGTAAACTCTCCGCTAGATAGTTGGTAGTAAAGCACGCCGCTTACTCCTCCTAATTCGCCTCTAGTGAAGTTTATCGTATTTAATCCTTTAGTATACTGACCTCTACTTGTAGTCACTACTTTACCTGCAACATCATAAACTGCTATGGTTGCTTGACCACTTTGAGGTAATGTAAATGATATACTTGTATTTGCATTAAATGGATTCGGCTCATTTTGATACAATGCATATTCTGCATTCGCAACAGATGTTCCTCCATCCGTAAATACTAATTCAATATCATTCATTGCTAAGTCAGCTCCTTTGTAAGATTCTGCTGCAGTGATTCGGCTGTTAATGCTTAGTACTTTATTCAACTCAATTTCTTGAGAGGCTTTAAAGTTAAGTGTGAATAAGACATCACTAGTAGAAACACCATCTGAATCATTCCAACTCATAGTCATTACTCCTTCCCTTACACCAATGTTAGATTCAGTAATTGAGATTGCCCCATCCATTACATCTACAAGCGTAAGACCTGCGTGCTGCATTGTAAATTGGAATCCAGATACATCACTAAAGTTATCGCTACTCACTGCTACACTTACTAGATCATTTTTAGCAATAGTTGCATTAGCTACTGATAACTTTAATATACCTGATGATCTTACTTCTGCTACGGCTAGGTTACTAGCTTTTGCGTCGCCACTAACATCTCCTGTCTTAACTCCTATGAAGTTTTCTATCATAGTATGAGACAATCCATTGACATCAATTGACTCTGTAAATGGCCAAGGACTTAATGCATTATCAAATGATTGAGACGCGTCTACAAATCTCCAACTACTATTGCTATCAATACCGTCAGTTACACCTAGAATCAGTTGTCTCAATTGTACTAGATCAGAAGCAGTTACTCTTTGATCAGCATTCACATCCGCTGCTATAACCTTGTATGGACTATCAAGCATCTGCAATCCAAGTATATGCTTTTGGATCAATACTAAATCAAGCGTGCTTACTCCATTTGAAAATTCATCATCCTTAGATGCTGATACTGCATAATCGTATTTAAGCGGGTTAGACATAAATGCATAACTACCAGTTCCTTCAGAAGACATATCTACTCTAGGATATTCTGGCATCACATTGTTATTTAGCATAACCTGTGCTTCTGCTACTGGCAATCCACTTTCTGTGTTTATACTACCTCCGATTAAAGCATTAGCTGCTGCATCTTCACAAGCTTCACCAGATGTTACTCTCGTAACTATAATAGGATTTGATAATGCAAAACATCCTTCTATATCTCCAGCATTCGCTCCTACTTCTACTCCTGTCAAATCTCCGAAAGAACTAACGTGCCATATGTAGCATACACCTTCTCCAGCACCCTCAAAATCGAATGGCGCACCAGCAGGAATTGCAATAATAGTACCATCTGGTTCTGTTATCAACCAGCTTGCATTACCTACATTCTCCCAAATCTTAGCATCAAATGCATCACTGATACCATCACCTGCACAAATCGTTAATTCATCTAGATCAGTAGGATCTGTCAATAATCTACCACCTACAGCATCACAGTCATCATCAGAAGCTACTTCAACGAAATCATTATCCACATCTGCTTCCCCAGCTGTAGTCGTAACCGATATACTATTATCAACACCAGTATCTGAATCACCTCCATCACCATCTGAACTACCATCCTCATCGCTTACACTATCATAACCTCCTGGTTGAGATTGCTCTACTAAGTAATCACCTGCTGGTAAATCAGTGAAACTGTAATTTCCATTTGAATCAGTCACATCTGTATCAATAACATTTCCAGCTGAGTCTCTTAAGTTGATAGTTACACCAGAAATTCCCTGATCTCCTACTCCATCACCATTAGTATCTTCTGAAACATTACCTGAGATAGAAGTTAAATCATCATTTCCACCTCCAGTATTATCATCATCGTCGTCGTCATCATCGTCATCATTTCCGCCTCCAGTATTATCATCATCGTCGTCGTCATCATCGTCATTTCCGCCTCCTGTCTCATCACAATGTCCGTTAGAGTCTACTCTGATTGTTTGCACACAGAAGTCTGCGTTACCAGCTTCATCCCATAGATATATTCTATAATTCTTTTCTCTTCCAGTTACGTCATCACAAGTAAGAACCAAATTAGGAACATATTCATCGCCTGAGAATGAAGCTAATAAGTCTTCTTCTGCAGTACAATTATCTTCTCCTTTCTGGATGAAATCTGATGCCCAGATTTCTACCATTCCGTTATTCATTACAGCAGTTGATAAAGCATAACAATAAGGTGTTGGTGCTTTTTCTTCTTTCAATGTTACATCGCAAGAAGTGCTTCCACTGTTACCACAACCATCTGTTGCAGTAAAGCTTACTGTATAGGTCCCTTGAGCTAGTCCTTCAGTTGAACCAGAAGTCCCTACACCAGAATCGACCGTGCTTCCACTAGCATCTTTCACTGTATAGCTATAAGTTATTTCCTCTGATGGACACTCGGAACCATCAACCGCTTGAGCAGAGAATGTGATGTCACCAATACAACCATCACCGATTCCTATTCCTACAGTTTCTGCAGTACAAGTAACCGAAGGAGCGATATTATCAACAACTTTAATCACCTGATCAAATGTGTAGTAACCATCCTCTTCAACAGAGTCATATCTGTAATACGTGTTACAAGCTTCAGTTGTACACCAATCAGAACAAGCTACAAAAGTGTCTCTATCTGTATCATTCTCGTCATCAAAAGTTTCATTACCGTCATTCGCATTCCATGTACACCAATCGACTACAGTCCACCTTCTAATAATTTTATAGCATGCATCTTGATCAAACTCTATAATTTCATCCGTATGAGAAACTCCAATTAGACCACATGCATCACCTGTCCAAGTAGGCTCACATGGTGCTGCATCTTCTCCGCAAGAAAGATTAGTAGTTTGGTATGTATCTTCTCCTGTGACTACACATTCGCCGAATGTGTCAGAATCTGCTCTCGTATCTAGCTCCTTAGTAATTACTGTGATTAAATCATCTGTCTGATGCAGTGGCCACTTAATAGTTGCTGGATCAAATGCTCCATCACCTTTTACCGTAATAGTTGATCTACATAATTGACCATTTTCTAGGACAAATGTTCTAATAATTGTACCAATTCCACATGAGCTAATATCAACAATTGGATCCAATTCTGTAAAGTCTTTTGATGCACAATCAGAACCTCCTGTAGCAACACCACCAAAGTCAGTTGGATCGCCTGTATACTCAGTACAAATGATTTCTGCATCCGTACAAGCAATTGTCGCTCCTAATTTATTCTGAACGGTAACTTGTACCATACAATCATTATAATTTCCAGCACCAGAAGCGCCATCAGCTGAAACTCCATCCCATACTCTTAACACTACTAACTGATCACCTTCATCTGCACAACAGAATTTCACATGTGGTCCAAAAACTGCTTTTGTAACTGTTGTTTCGCTAGCTACTTCACCAAATTTATCTAGAGTTGTTGTTGTTTCTGTCGCTGTGAAAGGGTTACAATCAAGACCTCCTTCTAAGTGATCCATTCTTATTACCTCCTTATAATGAATTGGTCCACATCCACCGTCATGACTTCCTTTATCGAAATCATCAGCATAAATTTTTGCAAGTCCACCGTCACCATCTAGATCATCAGTTAAACTTACTACCACGTTATCTTCACAAACGGGAACAGGTTTTACGTGATCAACAATATTGTAAACTGATTCGTAAGGCTCAGACTCGTTACCACATTCGTCGACTGCTATCATGGTTACTGTATATGAACCAACACCAACTCCTGCTGAAGCATCAATCCAAATGCCTGAAGCATTATCAGTTACTTCTACATTAATAGTGTAAGTACTGCATTCATCAGAGAAGCCTGGATCTGCAGTTGATACATCAGCTACACATGTCCATGGTTCAATAGATAGAGTAAATTCTGCTGGATCAGCATCTATAGTCGGTGCTATCTTATCTGCAATCTCGATTACCTGCTCATACCCTTTACTCTCTGCCGTACACCAGTCAACTAAAGTCCAACTTCTTAGAATTTTTATTCCGCTTCCACAGGCTGGTATTGTATCATTAGTATAAGAGGATAACAATGTATTACACTCATATTTACTTAATTCTTCAAAAGTCAATACTTCAAATCCTGAAGTAGTTGTAGTTGGCCAAGGATCTGGCTTTGGAGTAATTATTTCTACAATATCTCCAATTTTTGATTTTACACTAACTACTTGATCAGCTAACTTATCATAATCTGCTGGAGAGCAAATTTCTTGACTCTTCGTAGTTTTAATGACTTTGTCTACCAATGCCCAGACTCCGTCTATTAGAACAGGAGAATCTTCTTCAATAGCTGTTACTTCTTTGTAGTGAACTTCTACACAATTATTTTTAGAACTAGTGATCGTGTTGTGACGATTTACAATTAATGGCTGACCTGTTTTAGATAAATCGCTTGCGTCATCACCACAATTTAAAGACACTGTATTACTTGGTAGTACTAGAATTCCACTTCCAGTTTCTGGACCCGCACCATCAGGATCTGGATTAAACAGATTACAAACTCTATCACCATTTGCTCCATCAACATATAGACTCAAAGGAGAAATCTTAAATGCTTGTGTACCCAAATCAATTAACACCTCTTCCCCATGCTGATTTATTGTACCAGACCACTTAACAACCTTAGTCTGCCCAGAACAAGCATCTCCAAAATTTAGTTCTTTTTTGAATACTTGTGTAACAGTCGCAAAGCACGAAGACGCTAAAAATGTTTCCATTTCTGCTACAGTCATTTCTTCAGGAATAGGACCTGGGCACCAAGTTTCGCAATCAACACATTCATCTGCTGTCACCTTAATGACACACTCTAAACCAGGGTGAACTGCACTACCATCAAGGCAAACCATAATATCACCAGTTACAGGATCGTACGTAACATCACATACTACTCGACACCAACCATCATCTGCAGTACCTTCAACGCCGTCATTTCCTTCTACACATGCATATTTAGCTTCTCCACTAAAACCTAAACTTACCGTCTGACAATCATCTACTATTATCCCAAAGTCTGTTTCCAGGTTTTTTGTAATACAAGCTGTGTTAGCTGGTACTTCTACCTTAATTTCTTCATGTATATGTTCCACATATGGACACGGCAATTCTGGAACATCTATCACATTTATTTCTACTGTCGCCGATCCCCAACAAGAATTGGAAGTACCAGCATCTATAATCTTATAATCAATGGTTTGACCTGCGTATTGTATCCAATCAACATCAAAGTATGAAACTCCGCCCGCTGTGGTTTCAATACTACTTAATCCATTTATCTCTAAAACATGTGCGTTCTCTGATATTGGATTTTCTAAAAAATGATCCCTAGTAACGATACCACATTCTATCAATGAGCCGTCACCATTAATATCAATGGGTGCTAATGATAATTGAATGTTGTCATTACATACTAATGTTTCGCCTTGCGAATAAACTAGGCTGGATATAAATAATCCACAAAACAGCATTAATAATTTTGAAAAAATAGGTGTAAATCTCTTGTTCATGAGACAAAGTTTTAGATCGTCTTGCATTGTTAAAGTGCAATTAAATGTTTGGTTATTAATCATTTATACATTACAAACTAGTATTATCTATACAATACTCATTTGCAACAAGCAAACCCTTTAGATCAAAAGGGTTAGGTAGTTTTCGAACGTTGTAGTCTTATATCGAAGCAATAAAGAAAGTAACTCTAGAGGAAAAAGTGTACAATTCATATAGTAAAAAAACATATAATTATATTCTACATGTTTAATACTCAGAATACCAAGCGAAGAGGAGAAAAATTAATTTTAATTGAAATAATTTAGGGAAAAGTAGTAGTCTAACTACGTAGATTGGATATAAAGCGCAGAAAAGGGTTAGATAGTTTGCGACTTGCTATGACTAAATTTGAATTCTAAAAGAGCGATGAAAGCACGGAGATTCTCTGATTTCTACTTTCTATTCGCCATTTTCTTATAGTCTGGAATTTCTCCACCAGGGAAAGCGAAGCTTGGAAGGACGTCTAATCGACTTCTAAATTCTATTTTTTTAAGGTCGAATCCCTGACCCGAAGATTTTGGGTCTGCTTGTATGTTTATTTGGATAGCGACTCGTCCCCTTTTATCATGCCAATTATAATCTATCCCATCGGTCAAGTCTTTAATGTCATCTTCTGATTCCACATCAGAGAAGTCCCAATCTTTGCTACCAATGGATTGACTATAAGCACTTATTATTTTATTAAGTTCAACAGGACTAACATTTAATTTGTCTAGTTCACCTAAAACAACTTTATCTCTATTTGTTTTAATTGCTCTTAAAACTAAGTCTGAATATTCTTTGACAGTCTCAGCTTTATGAAAAGCTAAATCACTAATTACTTTCTTCCCATCAACTTTCATTGAGTTATCGCAAGATGCAGAAAGAAAAACTATCAAACACAGGGAAAATATTACTCTAATCATACTATCTATATAAACGCTGCAAAAGTGAATATTTATTTGACAAAACCTAAGACAAGTAAGTTTTAAATGAATGTTAACTTTTGCCTACTTAAAGAAGACACAAACCAGAGTCAATCCCCTACCAAGAAAAAGAGCCTATGATAAAATCATAAGCTCTCTGAAGATCTAAAAAATTAATAACCATCTCATGTGCCCCTACTCTATACGTATCATACTTTTTGTAAGACTAATCTCATTACTAGTCAAAGTATAATAGTAGATACCAGAGGTCTTGAGAATTCTTTTGTCTAATTCGATTGTGTTCGTACCTGCACTAAATTGTCCTTTAGATTCGAACATTAACTTACCCGCATAATCATGAATTTGGAATTTGATATCAGACTTGCTCGGTAAGCTAAATGAAACTGAAGTATTTTGATTAAATGGATTTGGTACGTTTTGGTATAATTCAACTTGAGCTGCTTTCTGTGAAAGTTGCGCATTTTCAAACTCTAATACTAGATCAGAAACTACCAATTCATTAGTTAAATATGCTTCTGCAGAAGTAATACGAGAATTGATTGCTAATGCATCAGATAACAGTATGTCCTTTTTAGCTTTTACAACTAGAGTAAATAAGTCAGCGGAATTAAAATCAGTTGCATCATTGTTATAACTGATTGTCGTTTGATTTTCAAAGACTCCGATATTCGATTGAGTAACTGCCGCGCTATTTGAAAGAATATCGATTACTTCCAAATCTTGATTCGCCAATGTGAATTGAAATCCTTTTAGCTCAGAATACTCTTTTGCATTAAACTCAATATTTACAATTTGATTTTCTGAGACTTCTTGGTCAAAGATATTTATCACAACTTTATTGCTATTGCTTCTAACTTCTGTCTTAATTAAATTGTTTGCTTTAGCAGTGCCATTAACATCACCTATTTTAACACCGATGAAATCACTTTTCATTTGATTCTGCTCTAGGTTGAACATATCGATTTCTTCTACAAAAGGCCACGGATTATTAGGATTCAGAAAGCTCTGATCTGCATCTAAGAATCTCCAACTCGAATTGTTAGGTAATTCATCAATTAATCCAAGAATTAATTTTCTTAATTGGACAAGATCAGAAGCACTTACAGTACCACTATTGTTGATATCTGCAGCAATAATTTTGTAGGGACTGTCTAATATTGCAGTACCTAGAATGTGTTTATTCATTAACACTAAATCTAGCGTACTAACTCCATTCATATAATCTCGATCTTTAACTGCAGTCACTTTATAATCCAAGTGCATTGGATTGTCCATAAATGCATACTTACCGTCTTCTAGCGTGACTTGCATTGTTGGATACTCTGGATGACTGCTTTCGATTGAGACATCAGTGTTACTTATCATTTCTCCAGATTCCGTTTGTACTAATCCAGAAACAATCGCCGTCATACCTTGACCTTCTCCGAAACAAGCTAACTCTCCATCCACCATTATCTCTACCGAGCAGAAATCTTTATTGTCAGAATTATCCCAAACCCACATTTTTAATTCTACTGGAAACCCATCTGCATCATCACAATCTAATGCAACACTACCTACAATCGAATCTTCTGAGAATGAATATCGAAGATCGCCTTGAGGTGTACAATTGTCTTCACTTTTTACATTAAAGTCTACTGCCCAAATTTCAACTGTAGGCACTCCTGCTTGCATAACTGCAGTAGATAATCTTTGTATACAAATTGGGGTTGGAGCTTTAGTATCAGCAATAGAAACTGGGATTTCACAAGACTCAGAATTATTACCACATGCATCTATGGCAACAAAGCAAACTGTATAAGATCCTTCAGCTAAACCATCGATACTATAACTAACTTCTTCTCCTGAAGAACTTGATCTTGATTGGATATCAACTGATTTTCCATCTGCTCCTTTTAAAATTATATTCCATGTTAAATCATTAGAAGGGCAGTCTCCAAGATCTTGACCTGTAGCCGTAGCTGTTATACTTCCTGTACATGCATCTCCGTCAAAAGACGAACTAGCTGCAAGACCTTCACAATCTACGGTAGGCACTTGATCATCTACGATTTTTAGTACTTGATCAAATGTGTAGTATCCATCCTCTTCTACATTATCATACTTGAAGTAATAATTACCTATACACTCATCAGTCTCGCACCAATCTATACATACGAAATAGGTATCATCCGCAACATCATTATTGTCATCAAAGTTTTCTCCGCTATTAGGCTCATAAACACACCAATCAATAACTGTCCATCTCCTAATAATCTTAAGGCAAGCGCCTTCATCAAATACTACTGTCTCATCTTCATGTGAAAGACCAATTAGTCCGCAAGCAACCCCTGGGAAAGATGGTGTACATAGATCGGAGTTTTCTAAGTCACTACAATTTAGAATTCCATTCATGCTAGTAGTGGTAGGGTCTGGAAATAATGTACAAACACCTGTCTCTGGGTGAGGCTCTTTATTAAAAGCATTTACAAACTCTTCGCCTGTGTGATGTAATGGCCACTTAATATCTCTTGGATCGAATGCACCTTCGGCAGTTACCGTAACTAACTGTAGACAAGTACCGACAACTACGCCATTTTGCACCGCTCCCCATTCTCTAATTACATTTCCTGCTCCACAACTACCAACTGCAGCATCTTCCGATAACAATTCAATCTCCAAATCGCTACAAGTCCCGTTCAATATAGTGGGCAAGTTCTCCTCTGGTGTATCTGTGAAATCTAAGCAGTTAACTGTGTAGCTAGGACATGAAAGTCCCCCGCCTGATAATTTGTCTTGCACCTGGATATTAACCATACACTGATTTGAATTTCCTTGGTTATCATGCACTTGCAAAACAACCTGTAAATCCTCACCAACATCTTCGCAACAGAACTTTACATACTCCCCAAAGACTGGTTTAAGTCCAGTAACCGCAGGTATAATATCACCAAATTTATCTTCTGATTCAGCTTCTAGAATTACCTCCTCTAAAATTGGATCACAACTAGTCTTCGCTCCACTTTCTAGATCCTCCATTCTGATTACTTCCATTTTTATAATCTCTCCACACCCGCTATCATGAGATCCTTTATCAAATGCCTCAGCATAGATTTTGGCAATACCATTATCTACGTAATCCATATCTGGAGTTAGGCTTACGATCAAATCTTTACACACTGCTATAGGCGCAAATGACTCTGTAACAGTAATTGCAATTACTACTGGTTCAGATAGATTACCACAACCATCATTTGCGATGTATGTAGCAGTATATTCTCCTATTGGTACAGCAGAAGGATCAATCCAAATACCTGATATATTTTCTGTTAATTCTAAAGTGACCGTTGGGTTGTCATTACAATCATCAACGAAGGTAGGCGGGCTAATGGTTAAGTCTGCCAAACAATCAATTGCATCAATATCAAAAGACTGCTCAGTAGCTACAGTTCCAACTAATTGAGGAGCAGTAGATCCACCTATTTCAATATTTTGCTTTTGCTCAAAACAAGTATTAGTACACCAATCTAATAATTTCCAATTTCTAACTATTTTTTGGCTTCCGCCGCATGCTGACAATACGAAATCTTCATGCGTGACAAAAATATTACAGAATAATCCATTTGATAAAGGATATTTTGGGTGATTGATTTGGCCATTAGGAACAGTGTCGCAGATTATAGTGTCTCTTAATTCTTTTACAACTGTTTTGACATTCGACCATACACCTGGGCTAATTTCTACAGGGGCTACTACTGTGTCAACTGTAACTTCAAAATGTTCCTCTC
>CALFUQ010000147.1 GCA_937929885.1 uncultured Saprospiraceae bacterium | reverse complement strand
TAAAGAGTAGAATTATCAACTGATAAAACTTAGAAGCAATTATGTAAAATCCCTATCTAGTTTCCTTTTTTCGATCTCCCTTAGTTCTAACTCATCTAATTCTTCCAAATTAAGTTTCTCATTTGCAATACGTTCCTTTAGCTCTCTCTCTTGAGTTAAGCTTTCTAATTCTTTTTCTAGCTCTTCCTTTTCCCAATCAGGACTGACTCCAAGAAAATCTAAATGTTGAGTTCCAAATGTTTTTAAATAGTGAGTTGCTAAGCCTATTCCCCAACTCAATCCCACAATATAGACAGGAAGCATAGTTTCACCTTCTGATTTCAAGATCATAGACAACATCCCTAGAACACCTGCATACGCTACAAGATGATAAATGAATCCTTTTTTAGCTTTTACTCTCTTGGTTGCTTTTTCATAAATTTCTTCGTTGTCCATTACTATATAAGTTTAATCTGTTATCAATTAATGAATGATCATATAGACTAAGATAAAATTATTTGTTTAGATATTTGTTGCATGAATTAGCTAGGATGAGACGCTATTCTGGTTTTAGCACTTCGTTTCAATAAAAAACCAATTGTAGAAATGACCAATGCACAAATTACAAATACCATTCTGCCCCAAAGAGGATTAGGTATTAGCGCCATTAGCAAGATACCAGCGCTCATACAAATGACCATTATACCCAATTTATTTCTTTGTTGACGGTCGAATTCGTCTTGTTGATCATCTGCAACTACTGGTGTTTCTAGATTTTTGAAAAAATTATCAGTTTCTAGTTTGTTTGCGTCTCGTGATTCATTATAAAATAGAGAAGTGGCACAGAAAAAACCAGCAGTAACAAAAACATGCACTCCAAGCGTGAGGATTAGATTCATGTCAGTAGCCTCTCTTGCAGTAAATGGTTCTAAACCAATCCAGCAGGCAAATACTTGTGCCGTTAAATGATACTTCATAAGCCAAGACAAGAACAATCCGAATAGTACAGTTATCCATGGCGCCCATCGAGGAGTTTTTTTAATAAAAATGCCAAGAATCAACGGTATCAATAACGGTACCTGAATCATTGCAGAAAGAGACATCATTAAATCAAAAAGGCTAAGTTCCTTTAGTGATTTAAAAAATAGCGCTATACCTATGACAAGAATCCCGCTGATAAAACTCAGCAACATACTTAGTCTTAAAAGTTTTTTGTCATCTATCTGCCTTGCCCTTTTTGCTAAGAAAGGCTGGTATACACTCCTTATCATAATCCCAGTGTTTTTATTCAAAGCAGAATCCATGGATGACATGGAAGCAGCGAATAACCCCGCAAGCATCAATCCTACAGTTCCCAAAGGCATTGTGTTGCGGGTGAACACTAGATAGATAGCATCTGCAGCTTTATTACCTAACTCTGGATATGCGGAAGCTGCATCGGGATATAAAATAGCTGAAGCCCAAGGCGGAATAAACCAGATTATACTTCCCACACCCATCAGTGTCATGGCGAGTAAAGCTGCTTTACGAGCATTAATCGAATCTTTAGCATTTAGAAATCTAAAAGAGTCATGGAGGTTCATGATTGTAATTAGTTGCTTAGCTAAAAAAAACACAAAGGTGCCGACTAACAGTAGGCTATAATTCATATTAGGTCCTACAATAAAATCTGAGGGAAAATTGGTTACCAATGCTACTGGTCCTCCTACTTTAACCAGGGCAACAATTGCACATGCTACGGAGATAACCGCTACCACCAAAGTTTGCATAAAGTCTGATGCAACAACTCCCCAAGCGCCAGAAAGTACAGAAACAAACAAAACGGTGAGACCAGTTATAATAATAGTAGTGCTGATATCAGCAGTAAAAACTGCACTTGCAAATACGCCTAATGCATTAAGCCAAACGCCAGCATTTATCAATGTAAAAATTATCAATGCCCAAGAAAAGAATAGTTCATTCTGTGGGCCAAAACGACCTTTGATAGCTTCTGTAGGAGTATCAACTCTTGTCTGTCTGAAGCGGTGCGCAAAGTATGCCCAACCACAGAAGTAAGAAAATGTATTAGCGATAAAAACCAAACAAACAGCAAACCCATCAGTGAATGCCTTCCCAGCGGCTCCCGTAAATGTCCAGGCTGAAAACTGCATCATAAAAGCTGTAGAACCAACCATCCACCAAAGCATACGGCCACCTCCACGGAAGTAATCGCTAGTAGACTTACTGGCCATGTTTTTAAAGGTGAACCCAATACCGATGATTAGCAGAAAGTATCCTGCAATAACCAAATACTCATAGATCATTGGGTTATTCTCCATAGCTTTATTTATTGGAGATGAAGGACATCTGTCCAGCTATCATTCTTTCTAATTATATCGATTAGTTGTTGATACAAACTTCCTTCTTTAAAAGTTTGATAAGGAGTGAATGGCTCTCCTTTAATATCTTTTGCAAATTCTCTTACTAGGCATTGCCAGTTACATTCTGTGTCACCATCAACTTTTGGATGGTTTTCAGCTATGTCTTTTGGTAGTGGCAGTTCTTTCCATTCTTTGTTATCATCCCAAGTGTAAAGTGGTCCGCTTCCGTAATGACCTTTGATGTAGATAGCTCCTTTGGTCCCATAGAAAACTATATGATCTTCATTAAATCTTGGGTTAAGACCGCCATGTTTAAATAGTATAGAAACTGGTTTAGTAGCTATCGAACTTTCTAATTGTGCTAATACAGTATAAGACCATTCGACATTACTTTCTCCCCATCGGAGTGAAGGGTCGTTTAGATCTTTTGGAATATGCTTTCTTCTTGTTTTAAAATTATGGACACCTTTTACGATAGGGGCTTTACCCAGATCATCGCGAACTTCTCCGCTAATGGACAATATTTTTTCACCAATCACTGAGGTTGCGATTGATAGCATATGCGTAAAGTTGTTGTTAAGACGACCGCCGCCATCTTCTTTGCGGTGTGACCAGCCGAAGGGAATGTCTCTCTCAAGATTAAAATGCGATATGAACTCTGCTTCAGCTGGCTCACCGATAGCTCCACTTGCTATTAGTCTTTTTGCATGTTGGACATGAGGCATATATCGGAAGCTTGACGCAAATGCAGTTTTTACATTTTTTTGTTTGGCTAACTCATATAATTCTACTGCTGAATCTGCACTGTCAGTTAATGGCTTGTCACAAAAGACATGGCATCCATGACTGATAGCTTTTGTAATTGTATCATAATGTGCACCGCCTGGTGTCCCTATAGAAACAATATCTGGTTGGCAGTCAGTTAATGCCTGTTCCCAGTTAGTGCTGGAGTAGGGGATAGACATTTTTTTTGCAACCTCAGTCAGGACATTAGGTGTTCTGCCAACTATTCCAACTATTTCAGATCCTTCTGCTCTAAAGGCATCTGCATGACCTTGTCCAGCAAATCCAGTTCCAGATATAAGTACTTTTAATTTTCTATCCATTCGATTTGTTCATCCTTTGC
>CALFUQ010000146.1 GCA_937929885.1 uncultured Saprospiraceae bacterium | reverse complement strand
GGTGTATTAGGAGGTATACCTGCTACTGCTCAAAATCTCATTCATCAATCCAAACAAGTACCAGATGGAGCATTTTGGCAGAGTATTGTGATTAGCAGAAAGCAGTGGAAATTGACGGCACAGTCTGCAGTACTAGGAGGGAATATCCGAGTTGGATTAGAAGATAACTTCTATCTACCAAATGGCGATATGGCAAAGTCAAATGGAGAACTAGTAGATCAAGCCGTAGAGCTAGTTCGAATCATAGGAAGAGAACCAGCATCAATAGCCGAAGCCAGAGAGTGGTTAAATATTAAACGTGTTAGCCGAGCTAATGCGATTTAATAATTAGTATTCTCATTTACTTTCAAACTTCACATTAGACATGTTTTTTATGGTGTGTTATTTTCTATTTATATCGTAATATTTAGATATCCGCTATAGCTTCATCACATAATTAATGTATTTTATAATTAATTATCTAGCCATCGATAATGTTAGAATTAATCATAAACTATATACCTCAGATCCTTCCTTTAATCTTATTCCTAATCATGTTAGGAATGGGTATGACTCTGACTGTTACAGACTTTAAAAGAGTAGCTACTTACCCAAAAGCTGTTTTTATTGGATTGACTAATCAAATCATACTTTTACCAATTGTCGCTGTGATAATTGTAATGGTCTTACCTCTAGAACCCGTATTCGCAATGGGCTTGATGTTGGTAGCAGCCAGCCCAGGAGGAGCTACTAGCAACCTAATATCTCATCTTGCAAAAGGTGATACGGCATTATCAATTTCTATGACGGCGATATCAAGTATCATTACTGTTTTTAGCATTCCACTAATTATAAACCTATCGCTATCGTGGATCATGGCTGGCGAAGGAGTGGATATTCATTTGCCTCTATGGTCAACTATAGTAAACATCTTTAAGCTTACTGCTTTGCCAGTAATGATCGGCATGTTTATAAATTATAAGTTTCCAGAATTCTCTAAGAGTAGTAAGGGATTTATCGCCTGGGGATCTGGAATCATCATTCTTATTGCACTGGGATTAATGGTTTTAAAACTGGATGAAATAGGCAATGTATGGGACTTTATAAAAGCAGCTGCTTTAAGTGTCTTTTTGCTCAATATGATCACCATGTTGATAGGTTTTATAAGTGCCAAGATTTTGAAACTTGATACACCACAAGCTATCTCCATCTCCATAGAAAGTGGAATGCAAAATAATGTACTCGGTATGGCTATAGCAACATCTGCTACCCTACTCAACAACCCACTGATGGCTGCTCCTGCAGGAGTCTATGGCATCATTATGTGTACGACTGGGGTGATATTCATTTACATTTTCAGAAAGATGGTATGATCAATATAAATTACAAAGCACAAGACACAAACATTGTTATCGTCGGTAGTGAAAGTACAATTGGAAAGGCACTACAAAAGATGTTAATCTCAGCTGGGGTAAATGTATATGGAATAGATATAGTACCTGAAAGTGAAATTGAGAGTTCTGATACTTATCATTATTTCAAAGCTGATCCATTGAACCTCCAAGCGCTAGCAGAAATAAGAAGTAAAATCCCCACTAAACAATTAGATGGTTTGGTATGCTTATCTGGAACCATAAAATATTTTGGATCTATCCTAGAACTAGATGAATCGCAATGGCAAGAAGTATATGACATCAGTTTCAAATCTTGCTATAATGCTTGCAAAGCTTTTGCACCTCTTCTACAAAGGTCTGCTAAGGCGAGTATTGTAAACATGTCATCTGGATTAGCCTTCGGAGGCCAAGCTAACTATGGCCCATATACTAGCGCGAAAGCATCGATCAATAGTCTTAGTAAAACACTTGCCACGGAACTTGCACCAACGATAAGGGTAAACACGGTAGCCCCTGGAGCAGTAGATACTGCTTTTATTTATGATCAAGATGGTAATATGCGGTTTGACAAGGAAAGGTACTTACAAATTGTACCGCTTAAGTCTCTTGCCACATCAGAAGAGATCTCAGATTTAATTATGTTTCTACTGAGTACTGCTTCAAGCCATATAACAGGTCAATGTGTCCACATAAATGGTGGCGCAATGATGGTCTAAAAACTTTAAACGCCTAAATATAGCAGATCAAATCTGGTAGACTTTTTTGATTAAAATTTTTACTATCGAATAGTTGACGATATTGCAGCATGAAGAAGTTAGATAAAACATTCGAAATACAACGCCATGACTTCTCTAAGGATCGGTCACTGAGACCGCATAGTGCAGCGGATGAATATCTGTTAAGCAATATCAATGCTTTACAAAATAAACCTAAACAAATAACTATCTATAATGATCGATTTGGATACCTAAGTTGTCATCTTAATCAATATAATCCAAATGTCATTATAACTAATAAAAGTCAACAGAAGGCAATTGAATTAAATTTTATAGCAAATAATCTAAAACTACCCAAATTTGTTTATCCCCTATCAGGCTACGATAAAGCAATAGATTTAGCCATAGTGAAAGTGCCTAAATCTTTAGCTTTATTCGAACTCTTTCTGCAAGATATTACTCAAAATTCTACTAAAGAGTTAACAGTTGTAATTGCTTTTATGACTAGACACTTTAGTCCTAAGCTGATAGAGATAGCTGAGGAATATTTTGAATTAGTCACTCAAAGTAAAGCCGTTAAAAAATCTAGAATCGCACAGCTCAGTAGTAAAAAAGAAGTGCGTAAAAAAGATTTGATTGATGTCTTACAGTTCAGAAATCAAGATTACAAACAATATTGGGGAGTATTCTCGGCAAAACATATTGACTACGCGACTCAGTATTTTCTTGAGCACTTAGAATTAAAAGCAACTGATGAAACGGTTCTTGACTTAGCCTCAGGTAATGGAGTAATTGCAAAATCGATATTGACGAAATCTCCTAATACTGAGATACATCTCATAGATGATTCTTATCTAGCTGTAGAATCTGGCAAGATGAACTTATCAGGAAAAAACATATACCATCATTTCAACAATGATTTATCAGATTTTCAAGATCAAAAATTTGACCTAATTGCAACTAACCCACCTTTCCATTTTGAGTATGAGGTCAATATAAATATTACACTACGACTCTTTAAAGAATGCTATCGGTGCTTAAAGGATAATGGCAATCTCCAGGTAGTAGCTAGTAGACATCTAAACTATCTTACACATCTTAAGCCTTTATTTTCTACAGTAGAAGTGTTAGCTAAAAATGATAAGTTTATTATTTATAAATGTGTGAAATAAAATTAAATCCTAACCTCTCTAGGAGGTTACAAAAACAGTAACATTTCCGATTTTAATGAGACTGGGCAGAATATAATTCTAAAATTTAGATTTCCAGATTCTGAAGGTACTGGCCATATTCATCTTTAATAGCTTTACGCTCGTCCTCAGGAATTCTAGATACGCCATAAGCGACGAAGGGCTCTAAAACCTCATACCCTACTA
>CALFUQ010000145.1 GCA_937929885.1 uncultured Saprospiraceae bacterium | reverse complement strand
CCCCAAGACTCTCCGACATTAAAACTATCTCTCAGTCCTAAAATTACATTTTGCACTTCTACTAAATCAGATGCAGAAATACGTCCATTCTCGTTGACGTCACCTGCCATGATTTGTATATCTGAGGTAAAAGATCTGAGCCCAAGAATATGCCGAGCGATCAACGTAATATCAATTGCTGAGACACCATTGTTAGCTACCGAGTTTTTAGACGGAGCAATTGTATAGTTACCTTCTCTAGGTAGACTACTAAAAGTATAATCCCCATTTGAGTCAGTCATAAGTGATTGCTGCTCGTCTCCACTTAATTCTATCATGACATTACTTAATCCTTCACCATTCATGGTTACTATCTGGCCGCTGAGACTTATTGTTTCTATAAGGTTAGAACCATCTAATCCATCTAACTGCTCTACCCCACTTCCAGCAGGATCAAGCCAATCTTGTAATCGCGCTGTTGCAGACTCCCCAACATCCCATGACACACTCAATCTGCCAAATAGCGCTCGTGTTAATGTGCATTCTTCATTTGTATTACCACCATGCAACTGGCCAATCACCCTACCCTGATCATCAAATAGCGGACCACCAGAAGAACCTGGTTCGTGATTACCATTTTCTAGATTTAGTCTGTAATGTGATCCTGGTGGCGTAGTCGTATCGTTATTCCAATTAGTAGAACTTGCCCATATAACTAGGTCATCTATATCATCTGCAACCTTCTTAATATCTCCAGCAGGATGATGTATAAACTTGGTGGGAACTGGCTCGTAATCATCTCTCCTATCCCATCCATTAAAATAGGCATTGTAATCGTTCGGTACGTCATCGTTAGTTCTTAACAAAATAAAGTCTGTTTCTTGACTACCAGCTAAGAAATTGCAGCCTTGCATGTGCTGGTAAGTTGGTGCCGAGTTAGGGTTAGTGCAACCATCAGTTTCGAAATTAAAATCAAATCTCCACAGATCCCATATAGGTGTAAAACCATCCTGACAGTGAAATGCTGATAGTATTAAAGGATCTCGATCCTGATTGGTATTATTCATTAAAGTACCTGAGCACCATCCTAAACCCTCTTCTAATACCATCATAACCCTAACTACCCCTCGCTTTTCTGATTGCAGTGACTCACCAAGAGGACAATTGATATTTTGATGGCAAGGGTTTGCCGCCATAAAACCGGTATCCACCTCCATTGATTGCTGCTCTATCTGACCATCATCTATAACCTTGTAAATTTTATCGATGGTAAATGGTAGTTTTTTTTCCGCTTCAATAGGACGGACTACTTCTATTATGATTTCATTTCCGCTGATGACGTCAGTAGCAAATAACTCAGATGGTAAATTATTATCTGCAGTATAGGCTCCTAAAACTTTATTACCCTGCAAATCATAGACGAACATCCGTTCACCATATCCTAAATTGAAATCTTTGAGCAACAATGATATACCCTTGCTATCCGATATAGCTAGCTTAACCCATCCAACATTTTGATTATCAATCTTTTGCCAGTTAACGCGTGATGTAAGATGATCAGGTACTGTGAGTGGAATCGCAAATAATGGCGTTCCTTGTAAATTTTGGGAGTAGGTTTTAAGATCTAATGGAGTTAAACCGATTTTCGAATCAGATTTTAGTTGAGTTTTTAATATGCTCTGGTGCTCAGACATCAATCCATAAGGGGCCCCACCGTATGACTTTTGAGCAACCGTAGTAGATCCCAAAAACAAAAAGATAACAGTAACTAGAATTGAATGATAAGTAGTCATAAATGGATGTAACTAATTAGAAGGGGGCTTCAAGCAAAAATAAACGCTTTTATATTGAAAATCAGTAATTAATACACAGCAAACAATGGCATTTAGTATGGTTTTTATGCCAAATCCAAAATAGCTACACATTTAGGAATATAATCCGTCCTATATTTTAAAAGAATAATATATTTGCGGTGCTTTAAAAGAAAAGTAAGTTACCAAAATAACAATTGGCCCGTTCGTCTAGGGGTTAGGACGCCAGGTTTTCATCCTGGTAGCACGGGTTCGAATCCCGTACGGGCTACAGAAAAAACCTCTAACTACTTGATAGTTAGGGGTTTTGTTTTTTGGGTTGTCGTTTATCACTCACTCCTTCTTTTACCACTAATAGATTTCCTCACCTCACAGATCAAGTAAGAACCTGCCAAGGAGCTTATCAGCTCTATCATCATATCGAATTGGTAGAACATTTCACGCTTCTTTTTATCGCTTAAAAAAGGTAAGAAGTGCTTTCTATATATTCAGGCTATGCTTGTCACCATTAAAGCAGATCGGCCATGTTCATTTCTAAACTATAATTCTTGTTTGGGAACTCAAAGCCTGGGACCAGCTTTAAGATAATTTACCGTAATACTACTATAGTAGTTTCCGCAGAATATTATAAAACATAAAGTTTTAAACTTCAGCGATTAGATTTGATCTCTATATTTCAATATTGTTAATGCTATGTAGACACAATAAATATTAAATCCATAAACTATAAATCGCTGTGCAATACCGTAATACGCCATAGGATAAAGTAATGGATCAAACATTGGGTTCAAATTGAGAATCGTCCCAATGACCATTACAAAAAAAAACATGATAATTGATATATTCCTAAACATTCTGCCTAGCCTAACTGTCCACATTAGCGCAAACAACAAAGGGGTGCAATACCATATTAGGTTTGAAGCACCAAAAACATTGTGCAATAAATGTGGTGAGGCAAAGGCAGCTGATCCTATACCTGATAAGCCATAACATATAATAAATACGGCTGGAGTCCTATTTAGCTCGTAATGCTTTGCGAACAACATAATTCCTAAGCCAAACAAAACACTACAGATGTCTATACAGATAGAAAAAACTTTCCAAATAATATAACGAGGCGAACCTTCTTCCCCTATCTCGCTAAGAGTTTGTTCAACAGTATTATATTCTGGAAGAGTAAATCCCAAGATCAAAGATCCCAAAATATACACAATGGGAAAAATCCAGCCCAAAGAGATTAGTTTTTGTCGCATAATTAAAGGACAGATATTTTGCGCTAAAGTTGCATTGATATTATATAAGGAATAATTATTGCTCCTAATAGAGCATGGCTACCCACTCAAGAAACTTATCACTTGAAGCCTTCAATGCTTCGAACTTAAATATCCAGGGCCAAGATGCTATCCACTTTGGAGTGTATTACGATACTATTTATGGATTGTTCTTTACTACTATAACAGCTTCATTGTTGAAACCTACTACAACCAAGAGACTAATAGTATAGATGGTATGAAAGCTATGTCAATTGATGAAGCTGCTAAGAAGTTTATCACTAATAGAGAATTGTTTGTAAGCTCTGTACCATCGGGCACCCAAGCATCTAATTCTGCTTGAGTAGAAATAGTTTGCCCACAGACCTGCCCATAGATGAACAGATTTAATGTGAAATACAGAAGTCGTGTTATGGTCCTTATCAAAGTATATATTGTTCAAAAATCATACCTTCTAACAACAATAAGGCATGAATTGCTAATACTACCCTCACTAAATAATTAGATATTTTAATATATAAGATAAAGTATCCAAATCAGACTTTAATTATAATAGAAGA
>CALFUQ010000144.1 GCA_937929885.1 uncultured Saprospiraceae bacterium | reverse complement strand
ATTCTTCTATGCAGTCTTAGGAGGTATGAAGGGTATTACTTATACACAGGTAGCTCAGTTTTGCGTATTGATATTTGCGTATATGGTACCAGCTATCTATATATCTATTATTATGGTCAACAACCCTGTACCACAGCTTGGGCTTGGTGGGGTATTACAAGATGGGACAGCACTTCTAGATAAGTTAGATCAACTTTCTTTGGACTTAGGTTTTCATGAATATACTACTGGTAATAAACCCAGGATAGATCTGTTCTGTGTGACAGCTGCCCTGATGCTAGGTACAGCTGGGTTGCCTCATGTAATAGTAAGATTCTTTACAGTACCTAAAGTCGCTGATGCAAGGAAGTCAGCTGGATGGGCACTTTTGTTCATTGCGTTATTATATACTACAGCGCCAGCGGTCGCAGCATTTGTCAGAACTAACCTTATAGATACTGTGAATGGTAAACCATACGCTGCGATGCCAGGGTGGTTTAGCAAGTGGGAAACTACAGGTCTCCTCCAATGGGAAGACAAAAATGATGATGGTAATATCCAATACTATAATGATAAGAATGCCGAGTATGTAAGTAGCACTGCAGAAGTTAGAGGCTGGAAGGGAAATGAGTTGACCATTGATAGAGACATCATGGTATTAGCTAATCCTGAGATTGCTAATCTGCCAGCCTGGGTTATTGCTTTAGTTGTAGCAGGGGGATTAGCGGCTGCACTTTCTACAGCTGCAGGCTTATTACTGGTTATATCTACATCTATCTCTCATGATCTTTTGAAGAAGTGGCTTAAACCTAATATCTCTGAGAAACACGAATTAAGAGCAGCTAGAATAGCCATAGGAGTAGCTGTTGTGATTGCTGGATACTTTGGATATGATCCTCCCGATTACGTCGCTGCGATAGTTGCTTTTGCTTTTGGCTTAGCTGCATCGTCATTTTTCCCAGCGATCGTTTTAGGAATATTTGATAAGCGGATGAATAAGGAAGGTGCCATCGCCGGTATGATCGTAGGCATTGTATTTACAGCTTCATACATCTGGTATTTTAAATTTGGAGGTGGTACTCCAGATGGCTATTTGTTCGATATTTCTCCCGAAGGAATTGGTACAGTTGGAATGTTGATCAATGCTGTGGTGTCGCTTGTAGTGAGTAGGTTAACTCCAGCTCCACCATTGGAGGTCCAAAATTTAGTAGAGAATATAAGAGTACCTAGTGGGGCAGGAAACGCAAGCGCACATTAACAATTATTCTTTTATTTAGCAATTATGCCTAATAAATAAGCATCAAATACCGATATATTGATTTATTAGTGCGAAAATATATGAATATTCAAAATTAATGCTTAATTTAATAATGTTGAAAATTTCTAGTTATGGAACCACCTTATTCGATCCATGCAGAGGTTTCTAGTCGTTCCTCTGCAAACTTTCCGATGTCATTATGGAATATGGCTTCGTTTTCATAACAATGCAATACGATAGTAATCTGAGCATTACAAGAAATTGAAACATAGAAATATCGAAGCAAGGAAAAGCAAAAGATCAATCTAAAGATCTCTATTCGATAATGACGGACATCATGAGAGGCTGAGCTACCCGTTTCAGTCTCTTTTTTTTGTGTACTTACAAAGCTTTGATAGAGTTTACTCTTGCTTTTTTAATCCTACTCTAGTCATATTACCCCATCCAGCTGTTTTGTCTGTTATGTGAATGTAATATCCTCTTAAACTCCACCATATGGTCTGTGGGTGATAGATAAATGCCTCTACCATTGCAGCTTTGAAAAGCATGTACAGATCATTCTTATCTTGAAACTTGTAGAATAAAAAATTATATAAAGTGATGGCATAGAATGAAACAAATAAACAAATGAGATACACAGTTAGAAAGATGATAACCGCACTTTGAAAATTTATTATCCCGTAGATCACACTAAATATGATAAACGCCATACCAGCTAATTCAATAATAGGCGCACACAACTCTGAAAAAAACCATGCAGGATAACTAACCATTCCTACCATCCCATATTTAGGATTTAAAAACATCTTCCTAAACTTGACCATAACTTGTATAGTACCCCGCATCCACCGATTCCTCTGACTAGATAATACTTTTCTTTCGGTTGGTAATTCTGTCCAGCATAAAGGAATAGGAATAAAATCAATCTTATAATTCATTTTCATTTCAGAACAGTACTTATGAATCTTCATAACTACATCCATATCTTCTCCTATTGAATCGTGAGAGAACCCATCAACTGCAAATAAAATTTCTCTATCGAATAACCCTAAAGCTCCTGAAATCAACATCAAGCCATTATAAGATGACCAAGCAGGCCTTCCAAATAAAAACGACCGTAAATATTCAATTACCTGAACCCTTGGGTAAAAACTTTCTGGAGTTTTAATCTTAATCAGCTTTCCTCTCTTAAACAGGGAGTCATTAGTCGCTCCTATGATACCTCCTACTGCAACGACTCTTTGTTTACTATTACTAAGTATGGGCTCTATAAGCTTAGTGAAAGTGTTTGGCTCTAATATTCCATCAAGATCTACAATTGCTATATAATCTCCACTGCAATAATTAATACCTGCATTAACGGCATCTGCTTTTCTCCCATTTTCTTTGTCAATTACTATTAGGTTGGCGTAGACGGGATTACTAGAAACATATTTATTCCTTACAGGATTAGATTTTATATGAGTCGTAACTGGAGTATTGTCAACTTGTAGATCGTATTCATTTATAAGTTTCTCTAGCGTATCATCAGTACTACCATCATTAACAATGACTAGCTCGAGATTAAAGTATTGTACGCTAAGGAGTGATCTAACGGCATCTTTAACAACTGGCGATTCATTGAAAGCAGGAGCAATTAATGATATCTTAGGTAGATAAGGGCTTTCTAATAACTCATGATCGTTTATTAGGGAAGATCTATCTAGATATTTTTTTACTTGGAAAGTGGCTACCAGTCCTTGTATCACATATGTAGAGACTACGAAGATGCAGTAGACTAGAATTCCGTTCTCAAAATAGTATATAAACGTTTCCATTAGGGCTATGCCATTTGTAGAACCTTAGCATATCCTGACTGGTCAAAATAATTACCTAACTCTTCCAAGAAATCTTTGTGGAGAGGATAGATATGGTAGAGGCTGCTAAAATTTGGAAGCTTATGTGAGGGCAACTTGACTAATGTACTTAATATCTTATGGCGTTCCCATTTACAAAGTATATAATCAATATCACCAAGAAAACTCATTGGCTCGTCGTCAAGATCTACTCTTGCTATCAAAGCATTTCTTCTTACTAAATCGTCAGAGTCATCGACAAGTTTAAAGATTCTAGGGTACATCTGCTTTACACCAAATTGTTTCGCTTCTTGAATCGCTTCTACTCTTACATTCCACTTTTTGTGTTCAAACTTAGTTTTTAGTTCATCTACATATCCTAATCCGAAGTACAGCTCCCGTAGTTTGCTTTTTTCACTTCCGCTTATCAAGTCGTAAGTAGCTTTAAGTTCTTTGAGTAAAGCTTTACGATTAGCAGGATCAGTAAAGTCTTCCTTTGACAAGTGTTGTTTTAATTCTGGTTGGTTTTGAGAAAAATATGCAGTAGAGATTTCAGTGCTTTCATCCGCTACTACATCTGCAAAAAAGTCCTGATACTTTGTTTGACGCTCCTTTATCTTACTCGCAGTATTATTTCTCACAAAGCTGTGTATAAGTACAGATGCAGTAAGCACAATTAATACTCCAATAATAAGTATCCAAACAGAAGTAAATATTTTAAAATCTGGAACAATAGAGGAATTGAAACTTGCCTCAAACAGTGATGTAAGATAGGCGCCAATAGTGAAAGCACTATTAGATTGCCAGTAGTAAATCAATGCCGTAGCGACACTAAGCCCTATTAGAATTTCTAATAAGCCCGCGCGCAGATTATTTTTTTTGGATGTTGTAAAAGTTTTCATGCCCCCTTAGTTATAGATGAGCTAATTAAAAAAGCTCAATATATAACTCTAAATATACGAATAAATAGCAATATATAAGAATCTGAATATCAATTTTTTGAATTGAAAATCTAAAATCATATCAAATAAATCATTAGATAAATTTTAATCAATCTCCTTTTTTCCATATAACTTTTAAAACAATAGAAGCCAAGATTAAAGAACATGATTTGCCGGTATTGGCAAGAATATTGAACTGAACATATTAAAGAAACTATCTATGGGTGAAATTAGGATGCTTACTAAAAGACAGAGTATATTATTAGTAAATGAAAATCCAATTATCACAAAAGTAATCGAACCCCTGGTCAGAAGATCTGGTTTCCTAGTTCAAAGTACAGATAATGCATTGGAGGTTTTTGATATCATTAAAGAAGATCAACCTGATATTGTAGTACTCGATTTATTGTTATCATTTGTTACAGCATACGAGCTAATAAAGTACATTAGGGATTACAAAGAGAAGTACATTAAAATAATAGTTCTAAGCAAAGTTAATATAGAGCAAGCGGTATTAGAGTGTTTTAATCTGGGAATTGACGATTACATTTGCTTGCCACTGCAGCAAAAAGAATTATTAGCAAGAGTGAAAAGATTGAATAGATACAACTTTGATACGCCTAAAAATCCTGCCTTACAAACACAGAGATCAGGTCTCTCGATTGAACCGACTTTTGAATATTCTTAAGGTAACTCAGACCAATACTGCTACGTAAACTGACTTTCATTTTGCTTTCTAGAGCAAAAAAGATTGCACTCATATTTCTATCTGGTCTAAAGCCAATAATATCATCAGAGGGTACACTACCTATAGATGCACCAAGGTAATTTTGAGGATTCGAAAAATATCTTCTAAACTTCAAATTGTAAGTCCATTCTAATCCAGATGATTTACGGATTAGATTTGTATTAAAGGTTAGGTATAAATTTTTATAGTATTTGCCTATGCCAGGTGACCATATCTCTACAGTCTCATTTTCTAAGAGTAAAACACTAAGTCTAAAATAAGCTTCATATCCTTTTTTAAAACCACGAGTGATTTCCCCATTAAGTCTAAGATAAGGTAGCAGATCAGAGGAAGAAGCTGACATACGAAGATAAGAACTCGTATGCTTGTTTATTTTACTATAGAGTTCGGCGCTATATAGCATTGCTTTTTCATTTCCGTTCTGTAGCATTGTCATCATACCTACAAGTGTAGAAGATTTGATTCTCCTACCGTATTGCAAATTATAGAAGGTTAGATTGTTCGCCTCCGAATTGGTGCTATAGTAATTACTATACGAAGCCAGGATAAAATTATCTACATTTTTAGGATACAGCTTATCATGAATATACTTTGCTTTTTCATGGTCTGGGTTTATGGATAGCAATTCTTTTGAAACCTTGAAGGCTAGTTGCTCGTATCCTTGCTGATCTAGATTATATGCTTTACGAAATAATAGATTTTCGTCCTTTGGAAATTTTGATAATGAATGTTCAATCCAATTATAGGCTTTTGTAAATTTTGATTGTGATTCATACAAATTCAGAATTTGGATGTGGAGCTCAATACTCTCAGTATCATTTTGCAATGCCTCTTTAAAAGTGTTTTCTGATAGATCAAATTGATTAGAGAGCCAATAAATTCTTGCTAATAGGATTTTAAGATCTTGATGTTGAGGCTTTAGCTTTAATGCAGATTTCGCATAGTTCTCCGCTTGGGAGTAGTCTATTTCTTCTGTAGTATGGTATTTTGCTTTTGATATAAGTACATCAAAATTATCACCTTGAGCATACGCACTACTAGGCGAAAGTAAAAGTATAGCAATGCAGACCAGAAGAATTTTGGGGAATGCTAACATGACATCAAAGATAACACATTATTATAAATAGTAATATGTTTTAACCTTTAGTTGTTGCTTGTTTTTAATGTGAGTGCATTATAAACTATCATCTTTAGATGAGTTGATTGTTAAAAAGCCTTGCTACGGTCTCATCTTCCCTTTCACCATCTTACCATGTTTGATAACCATATCGACATCGCTGAGTAGATTTACCCAACGGGTTACATCTCCTTTCACTGCGATGATATCTGCAAACTTACCTTCACTAATCGTCCCATATTTATCATCTACACCCATTGCCTTAGCAGGCCAATAGGTAGCAGCTTTGATAGCATACATCGGATCGATACCAAACTCATTTACCCAGACGTCTATTTCATTCCAAGTTGATTGGCAATGAAACTTCATAGGGATACCACTATCTGTGCCGATCAATAACACTACACCTGCGTCTATGAGTTGCTGTACCTTTCTTTGTAAAGTTGGCCTTCTGCTAGGTGTGAGTTGGAAGTAGGGGAGTCTACCTGGGTGTTGAATCGATCCTTCTATATCATCGATAATATCTTGTGGCAGTCCTTGGTGCCAGCAATTATTATCCAGCATTTCTGGATTGTCTCTTACATATTCATAGTTGTATAGACCTTCGACAGTAGGAGTCCAGAATAATGGTC
>CALFUQ010000143.1 GCA_937929885.1 uncultured Saprospiraceae bacterium | reverse complement strand
ACTCTTCTTTAATCCAATCGTAGGATTCAGTTTTTGCCACCTTACCTGCAATTTCGTATGCTTTGTAATTTATTCCTCTGTTGTACTTTACTTTGTGCTTTAAGATTTCAATCAATTCTTTTTTGTCAAATTTCTTCAATTGATTAATTACGTTTTCATCTGTATAGTATTGGACGATTGAAAAATCAACCAATTTGTATAAGTCATTTTTGATTTCACCGAATTTGGGAAATTTTAATTCATCTACGTTCGTCACCTTAATTTCTGGTTGGTAAGCTTCTCCAGTTTCGTAATCGTAGAAGTCATCGTGAAGATGAAAACTATGACCGTGAATTGATGCCAAATTGAAATATTCTAATGGTCTTAAGGCAAAACTTTGCAATTTGTGAGAGCAAGATTTACATAATCTATAATTTGTGCCATTGTTTGATTCATCCCAAATGCCATTTTCCAATCCTCTATTTACGGGAATTGTTTCTTCAATAGGTGCTATTTTACAAGATTCACAGTTCATTTTATTTTTTGCTGACCGCTAACGACTAGATAACCGCAACTTCCTCTTGTATCCGTTTACAAACGAATACATTAGAATTTAATATTTAAAAGTGCACCAATACTGATCAGATATTTTGTCAATAAGAGGTGATGATATTTACAGTCATTTAACTAACTAGTCTTTAATTTTTCTAACATCTCCCCCATCCTCTCGTGTATCTTATGCACTGCTTTAAGGGGGCGGACCATTACTTTAAAACTAATCACCTGACCATGCTCATCAAGCTCGATGATATCCACTCCTTCGACAGATATATCATCTATCATACAGGAGAATTCTAGCACTCCATTTAGTCCATCTATTATCTTCTTTTTATAGACAAATTGATCTTTTAAGGATTCGCTTGCTCCCATTAAGTACATCTTAGTTATGTACTTGCCTCTTTGTGGAGTGTGCACGACTGGTGAATAAAAGACAACTTCATCATGAAGCATTTCATCTAGTAGGTCACTATCAGCATTATTAACAACCTGATGCCATTTATCTAGAAAAGCATTAAAAATCTGACTCATAACTTTATTTTAAACCCTAAACAATACAAATTAGGGTTTTACTAATTTACAAGGTATAATCTATCAATTAGAATCTAATAAAGACCTGATAATCAAATAATGACCCAATTAGCTGGATACCTTTTGGCAAATGGCTTCAATAGAGAAACATTAATACTAAAAAGCAGACTAAAATTTAAAAACATATTTATATTCAACTGGTAGAATAGCTAAATCATATGAGAATTCTTCTTGCAGTCGATACAGATAGGAATATAGGCCACCTTACAAGTAGGCTCACTAAGATCTTGAATCTTTTTGATGAAGATCTTTTTTACATAGATATCCTTCATATTTATAAAAAACCACAAGCCGATGCTCCTCACTTACCTAATATCATGCAAGAGATATGGGAAGACGAAGAGAAAGTAAAAATTTCATTCCTCAAAAATTGCCAAACAAAAATTGAAAAGCTATTAACTAAGCAATTACATAAATCTGCTTTAGTAAATTCTTACTTATTGAAGGGTATATTTTTTAGTGAATTTAAGAAGCACCTTAAAAACCATAAGTACGAACTCATAGTCTTGCTACCTGGCAAAAAAGATAATTTACAACTGCTACTCATGGGTAGGAATATCAACAAGCTGATAGCAAAAGTAGATACCCCGATATTGATTTTACCTAAAGAAAAAAGCTTTAAGCATAAGAGCTCATGTTTCATAGGAATGTTAGAAAACATTAAGAAAGATCATAGCTACTTCAAAAAAGTCAAGGCTATTAAGAAACTTAAAAAAGAATCTATCAAATATCTGCATATAGGTAAGTCACCAGATAAGGATCTAGAAAATCTAGAGATAGCATCCTATGCAGATAAAACTAAGGGCTTTGAACTATACCACGGTAATAGAAGACAAAACCACATCTACATCATGAACCACAAACCCAGGAAGGGGATGGAGAAGTGGCTTAAGTCTAGTTTCACCAGAAATCTGTTGACAAAGAATGACACGCTTCTTATGATTATTTGATTAACTTGATAGGTATATTTTTTTTACAGAAAATACCTAGCTGCATGCGTTTTTTACAAAGTCTTTTATTTCTTATTTTATTCAGTAATTCTTTAGTTGCTCAAGATGCTTATCTCGATGCACTTTTTGCAGAGTTAGAAACTACTTACAACATCACAGGTGGCAAGGTAATAATGCAAGACTCTGAAGAGGAAAATGTAAGTGCAACCGTAACTTATGGTAACATCAATGCTACGGTCCAAACCAGCGATGATAATCCTTTTAAGATTTATCATAGCATTATGGTAAATGGAGAAGGCACTAATCCGTGGGACGCAGGCCTGAGTCAACGAAACATAAATAACATAGCAAAAAATGACAACGTGCTAGTAGCATTTTGGATTAGAGGGACCTCAGATGAAGTAGACCCTAAGGTGAATTTCTTTGTAGAGGATGCCATGACTTTTGAGAAGGAATTGTTTTTGACACTTGACTTAAAAGAAGAGTGGACCCAGTATTTGATTCCTTATAAATCAATAGACCTTTATACTGTAGACCATTTAGCCGTCGGATTACATCTTGCTTATGGTACTCAGTTAGTAGAGTATGGTGGAGTGACATTAATCAACTACAAAAACGAATACAGCCTCCAAGACCTACCTACCAAACAAGGAGCTGGGCCGTATGACGGATTTGCAGATGATGCGCCATGGAGAGCAGAAGCTGATACTCGCATCGATAAGTATCGTAAAGCCGATATGAAAATTAAGTTTACGGATGGAGAAGGTACCCCTTTAAAACAATGGGATATAAAAGTAAAAATGAAAAGGCATGAGTTTGAATTTGGAACTGCTGTCAATGCATCCTTATTTGCCGATAACGCTAATCGCAACACCGCTTATGAACAAAAGCTAGAAAACATAGATGGTAAAGGAAATGGCTTTAATGCTTTTGTATTTGAAAATGCGCTCAAGTGGAGAGCATGGGAGGGAGAATGGCCTACTGATAAAACTGGAAAATATAGGGCCTTAGACTGGCTGGCAGGAACTGGCGCAACGGTACGAGGACACAATTTGCTATGGCCTGGCTGGGATGTACTGCCAGATCGCATGGAACTCAGTAAAGACAATCCTACTTATCTGGTTAATCAAATCAACTCTCGCATTAATACAATGCTAAACGACAGTAGAATATCTACTCACATTAGAGACTGGGATGTCATCAATGAGATAGCAGTTATCAGAGATATAGAGAACGCGCTTAAAGGAACTCCAGGCTATGAGACCGGTAGAGAAATCTATGCAGAAGTATTTAAACAAGTAAAACAAATAGACCCTGGTATCACGACCTATCTTAATGATTATATAACTATCGGGTCTAATAGAGATAGCGGCGAACTTTATGACGATTATAAAAAATTCATCAAAGAGATACAAGATGCTGGTGGAGACATAGATGGGATCGGATTCCAAGCTCACATCGGCGGTTCCCCTACTGCCCCACAAAAAGTATATGACATCTTAGAAGACTTTTATCAAACCTTTGGTACTGAAGCTAAGATCACCGAATACGATACTGACAGACAGATTACTGGAGACGTTTCCAAAAAATATATGGAAGACTTCCTAACCATAATATTATCTCATCAAAGTGTCAAAGGTTTCTTGATGTGGGGATTTTGGGACGGTGCACACTGGAAAGATAACGCACCTATGTTTAATCTGGACTGGACGATTAAGCCAGCTGGTGAAGCATTTATCGATAAAGTTTATAATGAATGGTGGGTAGACGAAACTATACGCTTAGATGAAGAAGGTTATCTCAACCTCAGGCCATTCAAAGGTGATTATGAATTCTATCTGGAAGAGACTAATGAAACTTTTGAGTTTAAGTTAACTGGTGATACCACTGCGACTATTGTAGGAAGTCTAATTATATCAACCTCAGAAGTAGACTTCGATGAAGAGTTCGCACTATTCCCAAATCCAGCTGAAGACTTCATAACACTTAGTAATAAATCAAACCAAGACTTTGACTTTACTATCGTAGACCTCACAGGTAGACAACTGTATCAAGGGAAAGGGTATCATAATTACCAGCTAGATATGTCCAATCAGATGACAGGAGTCTATCTGGTTCATGTCAAAATGGCGAATCGATCTTTCACCAAAAAGATTTTTAAACACTAAGCTTGCTTTTTATATTTTAGTGGTCTAAAAACGACCATTAAAATGAAGTATAATAAATTAGGTACCACAGATGAGGAAGTAAGTGTAATCTGCCTTGGCACCATGACATGGGGCGAGCAAAACACAGAAGATGAAGGTCATGAGCAGATGTCCTACGCGCTGGACCAAGGTGTAAACTTCTTTGATACCGCAGAGCTGTATCCAGTACCATCTCGAGCAGGAACCCTATCAAGAACAGAAGAGATTATCGGTACTTGGTTTGAGAAAACTGGAAATCGAGATAAGGTTTTTCTTGCTACAAAGATCGCTGGCCCTGGACCTTACACTGCACATATAAGAGAAGCATCTGAATATTCTTCTCAAAATATAATTGATGCTGTCGATGGCAGTCTTAAGAGATTACAGACAGACATGATAGATCTCTATCAGATTCACTGGCCAGCGAGAGCTACTAACTTTTTTGGGAAGAGAGGTTACTATCACAGCGAAGGATGGTCAGAGAATTTTGGGATGATCTTAGAAACTTTGCAGGAGATCATTAAATCAGGCAAGGTAAGACACATAGGTATCTCTAATGAAACTCCTTGGGGTTTTATGACTTACCTGAAGCACTCAGCAGCTAAAGGTCTCCCAAGGGTCATGACAGTGCAAAATCCATACAGCTTACTTAACCGAACTTATGAAGTAGGTATGGCAGAGATGTCTATAAGAGAAAAAGCGGGGCTCCTAGCCTACTCTCCTATGGCATTCGGAAGATTGAGCGGTAAGTATCTAGAGGGCAAAGACAATCCAGCTAGCCGATTAAATAAATTTGACAGAATGAGTAGATACAACAGTGAAAACTCAATTAAGGCTACTCAAAAATATTATGACATCGCACAAGAAAATGGATGGTCATTAGCACAGATGTCACTCGCTTGGGTTAACCAACAAAAATTTGTTACCAGCAATATCATAGGCGCTACAAGTATAGAGCAACTCAAAGAAAACATCAGCAGCATAGATATCGAAATCCCAAAAGAGGTAGTTAAAAAAATTAATGCTGTACAGGAAATTTATCCTGACCCTGCACCTTAAGATTTCATTAAGAACAAGTGGTTGTTTTTGATTTTAACTTTATGTAAAATGTTTTACCTATGAGATATCTTGGCCTTTTACTTTGTCTATCACTTGCCTTAGCGAGCTGCGGTGATGACCTTCCTATCTTAGATAACAAGTTACAACTTGACGGCCCTAATGATAGATCACCTATACTTAATGCAGGCAACTATGAGGCTGCAGTTTATTTCTCCCCGAGCATAATGGAAAGTAAAGTAGATCGTCAATTAAGAGAAATAGATTTTTACCTATATAATGCCCCTCCTACTTTAGAGGTAGTCGTTTATGGTGAAGGAAGTGTAGTGAGGCCAGGAAACGAATTATACAAAGCAGACATATCCTCAAATCTTAGAGAAAATAACTGGAACACACATGTCTTATCTCAACCATTAACCTTAGACGGTAATCCTATCTGGATAAGTGTAAAATTCACCTCTGATGAAGCAGTACAAATAATAGGTTGCGACGCAGGGCCAAATGTCAATGGTGGTGATCGATTGTTCAACAATGGAGACTGGACTACTTTTGAAGCGCTTTCAGGTGAGAATATAAATTGGAATGTCAGAGGAGATCTAGTGCCTCAGTAGTCTCCATTAATCCTCTATCTATCGTGGAATCCGTTCAAACTTAGACATACAGCATATCAGATAATTTATATCTCCTTCTTTGCCGATCTATAATAACCTAGATCAGACTAAATACCTCACTTTGCTTACCTGTGCTATGTTATTGTTGTAAGTAGTTTAAATTCGTAATAACTTCCTATTGGTATTATTTTAATCTGGGTAATAACAGGATGCGGATATTAATTTCAACCTTGGTATGGCTATCATTTTCTATAGCTAGCTTTGCTCAATCTAACGAGGGGACTAATTTTTGGTTTG
>CALFUQ010000142.1 GCA_937929885.1 uncultured Saprospiraceae bacterium | reverse complement strand
AACTACTGGTTTAGGGTTTTCATTAAACTTGATAGCGTTATTAATCAAGTTATAAAATAACATTGCCATTTGATTTTTCTCACAACTTATAGTTGGCAGGGTACCTATATCAATGGTCACATTTTTATTCTTTATTAACCTCGAAAGATCTAATAATTTTTCTTCGACGATTAACTTAAGAGATGCTTCTTGAAAATCTAAAACAGTACCACCTACTTTAGAAAAGGTCAACAGGTTCTTAATTAATAACCCCATTCGACCAACACCACCTTTTGCAAAATCTATGTATTTGAATGCATTCTCATCTAAGACATCTTCATATTTATTTGCCAAGAGATCTATAAAACTTCCAGTAATTCTAAGTGGTTCTTGGAGGTCATGAGAAGCTATGTAAGCAAACTGCTCTAGCTCACTATTTGATCTTTTGAGTTCCTCATTAGTGTTTTGTAGTGCTAGCTCAATTTCATTTCTTTGCTTTATTTCTCTATTTAGGTTTTCATTATACTCCCTTAGTTCTTTATTACGATTTTGGATTCGATTCGTATAATTATGTAAAGCAAAGAATATCAAAAGACCTGCTAAAACTGAAGCTAATATCCTAAACCACCAGGTCTCCCAAAGTGCTGGTTTTATTTTGATTTTTACGGATGTTCCTATTTCATTCCAGTAGCCATTATTATTTGATGCTTTTACTTTGAATACATAGTTGCCATGATCAAGGTTAGTATATACTGCAGGAATATTAGTTTCAGGATAAGTCCAGTCTTCATCAAAGCCTTCAAGCATATAGGCATATTTGTTTTTTTCTGGTCGGTAGTAGTTTAGCGCTACATAGTTAAAAGCAATTGAGTAACTATCATGTCCTAGTGTGATATCACTATTCGTAAATCCAGAACTTATCTCGGTTTTTTTAGGGCTTATAGTTTTAATATCAGTAATATAAACTTCTGGTACTACCGTATTACCTGATATTTTGTTAGGATTTAATTTTGTAAACCCGACCTTGTTGCCAAAGTAAAAATTCCCCTCATGATCGGCATATTTAGAGTTTTGCCTGAAGGTAGTACTCTCTAAACCGTCTTCTTTTTCATTTAAATTGAAGATATCGGTTTTAGTATCATATCTAAAAATACCTTCTGTCGTACTTCCCCATATAACTCCATCTTTGCTTACAAGCATTCCTTGTACACTATACTTGTCGACACTTTTGATTTCTTGGAATTGCTCTGTCTCAATATCTAGTACACTCAAACCATTCGTAGTACCCAAGTATAATTTTTTGTTATACTCTACCATGTGAATGATTCGATCATTGGTTAGACCGCCTTCTATATCACTTTCATAATATCTCTTAAATGATATCAAGCTATCACGATTAGTATAGCTTAGTTTATTAAGTCCTTTATAAGATGAAACCCATATGTTCCCTTTATAATCTTCATGAAGATCCGTAACAGAACCATCACTTAAGGAGTTAGGGTCAAGAGGGTCATGAGCGTAGTACTCGTAATTACCAGTGGTTTCATCTATAATAAAAAGACCTGTATCTGATGCTACCCACAATCTATTTTTGCGATCCAACAAAATATTCACGAAAGTGAAATTGTCAAATTCAACTTTGAGCCACTTTGGAGCAGGGAAGTAATGAATACTTCCCGTTTTCTGATTCAGTACAGCTATTCCAGAATTTGTTGCTATGTATAAACTTATATCATCTGGACTATAGATGGTACTTACAATATTGTGAGATTTTTTTAGCTTATCGAATCTTTTATAGTTATTGGTTTCTTGATCATATTTTAGTAAGCCAAAATCTTTTGCAGCAAGCCATACATTTTTATCAGGATCAACATATAGATTTTGAGTATTAGGGAATATGTCTTGACCTTCGAAAATTTTATAATTCTCAAACTGATTATTGTAAACACTAAATTGACTTATCCCCCCGTGTGTTCCAAACCACATTGTACCTTCATCATCCTCCATTATATCGATGACATATTCTCCTACGAGAGAAGTAGAGTTATTAAAATTGGGTACATGTCTATAAAACTTAAGGTCGGGAATCGTATCAGAGTGTCTATAAGTAACTTTGCTTGGTACTTCACTTGGTTCTAGATGGCATACTCCTAGAGCTGTTGCAAACCAAATCCTGTCTTTATTATCCTGATGTATATCTAGGATGATTTCGTGCCCTACAGAGTTAGGATCGTTACTGTCTGGCATATATTTAAAAAAACTAGGTTCCCAACTCTGTAGATCAATATAATTACTTGATTGATCAGGGATATCCATTAAGAACAAACCTCCCATGTTAGTTCCTAACCAATATCTATCTTTTTTATCTTGAAACACTTTCCATATATTTTGACTAAATGGATTAGGGCCAGGGTCAAAGCGTCTGAAATAACTTTTGGATTTATCACCTTCTGGATCCTCGATCAGTAGGTTTAACCCGCCAGCCCAAGTACCTACCCAGAGCCAACCATTATCATCGACCAGTAAATTTAATACGGCTTTTGCGCTCAGTGAGTTTTTATCATTTCTATCATGTGAATAGCGAATAAATGACTCAGTATCTTGCTGAAAGATGTTTAGTCCATTCTCAGTACCTACATAGATGTTTCCATCATTGTCTTCGGTGATGCATAGTACATCATCGTTTGACAAACTATTTATATCAGTAGAATCATGGACAAAGGTTTTCCAAGTTTCTGTAGGGACATGGAATCTAGAAAGTCCACCATACCTAGTACCTATCCAGAGATTATCTTTAGAGTCAGGATATATGCAAGAAATTAAACTTGATCGTAATCCATCTTCGATATCTTCATCGTTAGCTTTGTAGACTTGCATCTTACCAGAGGTGTAATACTTACAAAGTCCATCTGCAGTAGCCAACCATATAAAACCATAATTATCTGTTACAATTCGGTTAACATTGTTGTTAGGTAATCCTTCAGATCTAGTGATATTTTTGAACTGAATATTTTGAAGAGAGCTTTGTGCTTGAGAAGCAGGGGCAAGACCGATAAAGATCAATAGCAGTAGCAAATACTTAACTATCAAGTACTTATGAGAGATTATATCTAAACCCTTTTGTTGCAATTTCTAACTTACCTATTTAGTCACTAAGAAGACACAAAATGGCTGCTAGACCCCTGCGAAATAAGAATTTATTGGAATCTGAAAATGGATTTTTAGCTTAATAACTTTATAAAGAGAGGATGCAAAAACTCAAATATAGAATGGCATTACTATTCATTATTAAATATGCTTTTGTCTTCTATTATAATTAAAGTCTGATTTGGATACTTTATCTTATATATTAAAATATCTAATTATTTAGTGAGGGTAGTATTAGCAATTCATGCCTTATTGTTGTTAGAAGGTATGATTTTTGAACAATATATACTTTGATAA
>CALFUQ010000141.1 GCA_937929885.1 uncultured Saprospiraceae bacterium | reverse complement strand
TTAAAATAAGTAACCAAATCGTTTAGTATAGGAGGACCTACATCATACTTAATTGGGTTATCACTATAGTACTGACTATCCTTTAGCAGGTACATTACCTTAGTCTTTCTCAAATCAAAAATAGGATCTTCCGTTAATTGTTTTTCTAACCGTTCTGCAACTTTATCAGCTTCGCTAAAAACACCTCTATCGTTATAAGACTTAATCAATGCAAGTTCTCTATCATATTTTGACCGCTTAAGATCATAACAGACCAACCAATCTTCGAGCGCCAACTTAATCTTTGACATAAGGTTAGATAAGTTTTTTGAAGAGAGATGAGCTAGTCTCTTAGATTGGATTTCCTCGGATAAGTTATCAGAATCTAATCTTTTTCTGTTAGCATATAAAGCTGCCATCAACACTGCTATATCTGACCCCTCTTTATGGCTTTGTGAAACGGTTTTATTAAAGCTTTTCTGCTCCTCTGATGTTAAGCAGGAAAAAATCGAGAGTAATTTGTGCTTTTTAGCTTTATGTTTTATGTCGGAAGTCATAACTAAAAATAATAGTTACTTTCCTCATTATCAATTATTTACAAAATAATAGGTTTAATTTTTTGTGAGGACATCCCTAAATAATTGTCTTTTATACTTAGACTTTTGAATCTAGCTTTAAAATATTAAATCTTAATAGCTATGGTAGATCATCAAACTTCGTCATCTAAGCAAACTTATCCTGAGCGTCTTGACAACATCAAACCTCTTTCTAGTCGTGAGAAGGAGATACTCCTCCTAATAACCTATTGCAATACCAATCAAGAAATTGCTGATAAACTGTTTTTAGCTAAGGGAACAATTGCTACTCATAGAAACAACCTTCTTGCAAAACTCAATGTCAAAAACACTGCGGGTATAGTAAGAAAAGCATTTGAGTTATCAATCCTAAAATTAAATAATGAAGGAGTACTTGAGATAAATCATACTTAAAGTATTAAAGCAGGCACGTTGTTGACATAGAAAATATCGTCGTTCACAGAAATTAAACCTGTTGCTGCACGAGATCAAAACAGAATTAAATAAATTAATGAAAATAGCTTCCTAACGTTTTATGTTCAACTCCGACAAACAAGAACTCTCCTTCTATAGGTCCATACTTTCTAGGATGAATGCCTCTATCTATATTATCAACTTGGATCCATATGAAATCAAGTGGGTATCAGATAATGCTTTGGTACAAACAGTACTTGGCATGACGCAGAAGCAAGTAATAGATCAAGGAAAATATATAGCAGGCAAACTACTTAAGAACCCAGACTTTACTGAATCAGTAATAAAGGCAGTAGAAGCATTCCAGCAAAACCCTGATGCTACTTGGACTGGAGCTTATCGGATCAGAAAAGAAGGAACTTCAGAATTATCATGGGTAATGTATAGCACAGCTACTTTCGAAAAAGACGAAGTTGGAAATCCCAAAACAGCCATTGCAGTAGCTTACAGTCTGCATGAGTTCAATACCCCTGGAGCGATCCAAGACTTTATCGCTCATCTAAAAACCAGAATCTATGCGACACAAAGGCTATCTCTTACATCGCAACAAAGCTTAGTCCTCAACAAAATATTAGACAATAAATCAAGCAGTCAAATAGGTGCAGAACTTGCGCTTTCTAAATATACCATTAGCGATCATCGAAAAGCGATTTATAAAAAACTAGGATGTAAAAACAAAGCAGAGCTATTTAAAACAGCCCAAAAACTTGGAATCGGATAATAGCATTCGAAAGCAATAAAAGAACGGGAAACACCCCACTAGTGAGGGGTAAAATACCTCAGCGATAAATTATATTTTTAAACAGATAATGCAATAAGACAACTTCACTGCCTGATGCATTATCCAAAAAACTAAAGCACCACAATGAAAAATAAGAATCTTTCTGAAAGAGAGCGAGAGGTATTGTATCTCATTGCCTATGAAAACACCAATAAAGAGATCAGCGAAAAACTATTCCTATCAATAGGAACCATAGCCACTTATAGAAACAACTTACTATCAAAATTAGCTACAAAAAATTCTGCAGGCATTGTCAGGATTGCATTTGAAAAAGGAATACTTATCCTAGATCAAAACAAAAAAATTGTACTGAGTGAAAATAGTTCTACGAAGGATAGAGTAAGTTCTACTTTGAGATAAATCCCAAAATTATTTTTAACCAAAAAAATCAGAAGCTTATCAAATGACATAACACTTAAGATTAACTTTTTTCAACAACACTCTTAAAATTTGCACATATGAATTCTTCCACCAACCAATCTGTACTTACGAATACAGAACTTCTAGTCCTACAACTAATCGCTTACGAATACAGCTCAAAAGAAATAGCAAACTTTCTTTATGTAAGCAACCAAACCATCTATACACACAGAGCAAATATCCTCCTAAAACTTGATGTTAAAAACTCTGCTGGAATGGTTAGACGAGCTATAGAATGGGGCATGATAAAAAACAAAGAACTAGTCTTTGCTAATCCTAGACTCAACACTCAATTGGCAATGGCAGGATGATGTATTTTTAAATCAAAAGATTAAAATTCCCCATGAGTTAGTTTTTCAAATGGCTTTGGATTATTCCAAGGCCATTTTCTTTTGTGCAAGTCGAAGAACACAAAATCTAAATTTGAAGCAATTAAATTAATCTACTTTTTTAGGGATAAATTTTAGAGAGAGGCCAATTAATTTTGATTTAATTAAACAACTTTCTAATGACTTCACAAATATTCTCCCTTAAAAATGTTCTAAGTTCCTTAATAAATAAATTGAGTTTCGTTTTGTTCTTTTCATTAGCAACGATCCAATTTACCCTATGTCAGACAACTACAAACTTTGGGGGTGGCGAACATAAAATACATTCCGAACAATGTATTAGTCAAGAAATAAGGCTACAAATTATTGAGCAAAATAAGACCAACTCTCTTAAGTATGGATACAAAACGGATTTAAAATCAAATGTACTATATGAATGGCCAATTGCTCAAAACCCTGCATTTGACTACAATGACATTTATGCAATCTCAAACTTTGTAGATCATGATCCTGTAACGGGGCAGCTTCTCGATTACGATTGCGGAAGTCATACTTATGATGTCCCATCTAGTGGATATAATCATCAAGGCATCGATATGTATTTATGGCCATTCGATTGGAATCAGGTAGAAAATGATCAAGCATATGCAGTCGCTGCAGCCCCTGGAGTAATTATTAACAAGCATGATGGCGAAGCTCATACTAGTTGCAGTTTTAATTCTAACCCAGCTAATTTTGTGATTCTGCAACATGCAGATGGCAGTCAAAGTTGGTATTGGCATTTAAAGAATGGCAGCGTTACCAGTAAGAATATAGGAGATAATGTAACAGTTAGTGAAATATTAGGTGTAATTGCAAGTTCAGGAAATTCAACTGGACCACACTTACACTTTGAATGTTATGATAGCAATGGGAACCTGGTAGATCCTTATGCAGGTAATTGTAACAATATGAATTCAAATAGTCTATGGGCTAATCAAAAACCATATTGGGATCCAGAAGTAAATGCGATAATGACTCATCATGCTGCACCGCAATTTTCAAACTGTCCTAGTGAGCATAAAATATATGCTCAAGATGTGTTTTATCAAGGAAGTCCATTTTATACTGCTGGGTATTTCAGAGATCAACTTGCTGGCACAAATTCGGTTTACAATTTATTTGATCCTAATGGAAATTTATATTGGACAAATATTATAGATCCTGGATTTGACTATAGATCATCTTGGTGGTATTGGTTTCATAACACTGACCTGAATACACCCACAGGGACATGGACCTTTCAAATCCAATATGCCAATACTACACTTAATCATAATTTCCAGATCCTACCAGCTAATAATGATGAATGCGTAAATGCAATTCCCCTAAATTCGAACATACCTTATTGTACTCAACATTATATTGATTTTGCAAATGCAACAAACTCTATCGATGGCTGTGATGGATTAGTAAATGATCTTTGGTATGAAGTGACTCCCAATAGTGACATTTTATCTTTACAAACCAATACAGGTAGCCATTTTGGAGCTGAGCTATATAGCTCATGTAATACTAATGACCTTGTGTGGGGATGTAGCACTATTCCTTCGTGGCCTATTACCTATATCGAAAACTTAACCAGTGGTAATACATATTATTTAAGAGTATGGTCTAATACTAACAGCTCAAATTTTTTATGTATTCAAGATTATTATTGCGATATAAGTTTAATCTATGATGAAAAATATGATGAGACTTGTGAATTTATGTCTGATGGTATCATCAATATTTACATTGATAACCCAATGAATAAGTTCTTGATTTACGATTTAATTGATGTCACCACTGGCTTATTATATTCCACAAATTATGGAGTGGGAAATTTCGAAAATTTACCCCCAGGAACTTATACTTACATTGTATATGATGATGTAAATTCATCTTGCATTGTTTCATCTCCTAACAATATAGTCATAAACCCAGGAGTACCCGATGCAGGGCCACCAACAGCATTATGTGCACCGATAACAAAAACTCTTGACATCCAAGGGTTAGCATTTGTCAAGCCTTACGAGATAGACAATGCATCGTTTGATGATTGTGAAATCTCTAATATGACAATCTCACAAACTGTATTTGACTGTAGTAATCTTGGTATAAATCCTGTTGATTTGACTGTCTTTGATATTGTTGGGAATATAGGTGTTTGTAACACTACTGTGGAAATTATCGATGACAAAGCCCCCAATATTAACTGCCCTAATAATCAATTACATACTTTAAACCCAACACTTGGATGCACTATTCCTATCTATTTTGAAGATCCATTATGTAGTGACCCAATTATTGATACGATGACCTATCACGAAACTTTCGAGTCCAATACTCAATATGCTTACAATGATAGTAGATACCAAAAATGGGAAGCCTTCAAAGCAAACTTGACAAATTTTAATTTTACCTTTTTAGAATTCACTGTGATAGTAGGAACAGATACCGTTACATATTTACTTAATGATCCTACAGAAGTAAATAACTTAATCTCGTCGATAAACACTAATACGCCTTATTTTAATACAGTACAAAATGATTTTTGGTCCTTTGAGCCAAATTGTCATAATTCCGTTCCAGGGTCCTCTGCATTCGGCATAGAATTAGGTGTCAATCTGAATCAGGTATGTGGATGTGATACAAATCCAAACAACATAGTCTTTAGACCTTATTGTGCAGACTCATTCTATGGGGGTAATAACGGTGAAAATTGTAATGTATCCCAACCACAAGAATTCATAATCAAAGTAGGTTTTGAAAATCAATGTGACAATTGTCCAGCTGGAGTGAGTATTATAAGAAATGATGGTAATGGAATAAGTAGTGGAGACTTTTTAGCAAAAGGTCAATACAACTTCTCCTATAAGGCTATAGATGCAAGTAATAATATAGATGTATGTGCATTTACAATTGTAATTGATGATCCTAATAATATTTGTTGCAATTCGCAAGCTGAGATTTGTGATAATGGATTTGATGACGATGGTGATGGGTTTATAGACGAGCATGATCAAAATATATGGATAGGTGGTCTGTCTGGCGATTGGCATAATGATCCTTGCAACTGGAGCCTAGGCTATATCCCAACGACATGTGATAAAGTATTAATTAATGCTCCTGATGAAGTAACAATTACTCCACCTAATACTGGGGAAGGTTACACATTGGACGTCATGTTAGGTGCATCATTATGTATAGATGGCACAATAGACATAATTACTGATTAATAAATAAACAGTTGGCAAACTGTTAGATCATATTTAGAAAATTCGTTTGCGGTTTGCAAATTCACTATAATCCTTTATCCCTTGTCATAATTTTGGCAAGGGATTTTTATTTTTTATGGGACAGTAAAATCTACTTTTTTAGGGAGAGAAATCAGTACGTCTATTAATATTTTTGATACTTAAGAACATCTGCCTTTGTAAAAAACATTCACTCCAAATAAGTTAAAATATTTGTTTGGAACACTAACAAACTCTTCTTGGAGTCAATGTTATTCATATTTCTTAGGCGTTGTTAGAACTAAATATTTAACAATCAATTTTAAAAATGAACACGCCATTAAATTTAGTATTCCTCTTTTTGTTTCCCATATGTCTATGGTGTCAGCAACCTTCAGTTTATTTCACCTTTAATTCTGATTTTGAAATGTATGAAGACCCGAACTTTCAAGGTCAATCAATGAATATCTGTGTAGGCATAACAAATCCTGACCCTATTAACCCTACTACTACTGATCTTGAATTCTCTAATAATAGTCAAGCCATAGATGGAACAGATTTTTTAGCTTTTGGAACTCAAAATATTACTTTCCTCGCAGGTGATGATACGGAACAATGTTTTACATTAACAGTAGTCGATGATTTAGAGGCTGAAGGATTTGAAGAGATGTTTTTTGATCTTACAAATGTGGTAGGTGGCGAAATCGGAACTGAAGATTTTGGTGGTACATTTTACACAGGAATCTATGATGATGATAATACTCAAGTCGATTTTTCATCATTTAGTAATTACTTTATAGATGAAAACGGAGGAACATCCGAAATATGTTTAAGCGTTATTAACCCATCAGTTAATAATAGCACAATTGTAGAAGTACAAACTTCTTGTATTGGTTGTGGTGGACATGCTACTTATGGAACAGATTATGAGGTGATGGGTTCGGCTAGTAGTTTAATAACTATTGAATTTCCAGCTAACTCGAGTACTGACAAATGCTTTACTATTACGGGTCTAGATGATAACTTAGACG
>CALFUQ010000140.1 GCA_937929885.1 uncultured Saprospiraceae bacterium | reverse complement strand
ATAAAGTGAATGAATCGTATCAAAAGTTCTCTAAAGATATATCTGCATGGTCAGACTTATCAGAGCGTCCCTACTATGAGAAGTTAATGAAGTAAACATTAAATGAAGTTGACGCTAAGAGTTGTTCTATTTATATCTTGAATATTAGAAACTAGAGTTTAGAATAATCTAAATGTATGCTAGTAATTTACATTATAAATTTCTGCAAAAACTGTTTACTTCTTTTATACGAGGCCGTTACCTGTTATCAAGGAAAAGAATACACTTGAAATAAAAGAAAATCATATCTACTCTAATTCTTACTTTATTTTTGAAATATAATTTTTAAAATTTTTAACTAAAAAGATTTATACCCATGAAGCTAGTTATTAAAATTTTAATTGGACTAAGCAGCCTTATTATAATTTTTCTAGTATTCACTCAGTGTTCTAAGCAAGATGATTCCAATATGATGGAACATGAGGAACAACAAACTGAACTAATTTATAACTATACTTCCCCAGCAACTTATAACTTGAATATTGTATACTTCATTCCAAAAGACAAAACTGATCGTAAAGATTCTCATAAAAGATTGAGTGAAATTCTTATGCATGGGCAAGAGTTTTTTGAAAATCAAATGATGCTCAATGGCTTTGGTCAAAAAACTTTTAATATGCTAGTTGATGTTGATCAGAATAGAGTTAAAATTGATTTTGTAAAAGGCAAAGAGAATGCTTCATTCTATCCTTATGAAGGAGGAGGGCAGAAAATGATAACTGAAATAGAAGACTACTATGCAATGAATCCAGATAAAAGAAGTAGTGATCATTATTTGGTAATTTCTCCAGTTGAAGATCCCCGTAATTCTGATGCACCATATTATGGATTAGGAAAGTGGTGTTTTGCAACAGATTATAGTGAGATGGATGTGCGTCATTTAGGTGCTAATTCTAGCCTAGGTGAAACAGCTACAATTTACATAGGTGGACTACTCCATGAATTAGGGCATGGGTTGAATTTGCCACATAACAAAGAGAAAGTCTCTAACGCATCTGATCCGTCAAAAGGAACAGCACTAATGGGAGGTGGGAATTATACTTACGGTAAAGAACCAACTTTTCTGACTAAGGCTAGTTGCGCTACCTTGAATAATAATCAGATCTTTAGTGAGTCAGCAGAAGACTTCTATTATGGAGCTGAGGCAAATATTGAAGACCTATTAGCATCATATGAAAATGGCAATATCAATATTTCTGGAACAGTAATAACTGATGTACCAGTAAATTACATAAGTATATATAATGATCCTGCAGATGATAATGCGGATTATGATGCAGTAACGTGGGCTGCAGAAGTGCAAAGTGATAATAAATTTAGCGTTTCAATGCCAATTTCCGAATTTCATAAAACAGGGAATATTGACTATGTATTAAGATTGAGATTAAATCATGTTTCTGGCGATTTAACAACCACATCGTATGCATACAGTTTTGTAAACGATCAACCTATTATATCATTTGGCGAGCAAGATTACTTTGATAGAAATAAATGGAGCATTGCTTCATTCAGTTCGGAAGAAACATCTGGTGAAAGTAGTACTGGACGAGCCATTGATGTTCTAGATGGTGATACCAAAACCTTTTGGCATTCTTGTTGGACAAGTTGTTCTGAAAATTATCCTCACGAAATAGTTGTTGATGTAGGTGCAAGCATAACTATAGATGGTTTTGGTTTTGTGCAACGAGATAATTTGTCTAGATCAATAGAGAACATAGAGATTTTGGCTAGTGAAGACAAAGAAAGTTGGAGCAGTTTGGGGGACTTCAGTCTGGCCAATGTAAATTCAATTCAAAACCATCCGATAAAATCTAGTACCACTTTTAGATATTTTAGTTTAATTCCGAAATCTTCTTTTGACGGTCAGCAATTTGCTGCATTAGCAGAGATATACTGTTATTAGTCATATGTAGCAGATTTCGCAAATAGACAAATTTATATTAGATATATTATCTTAGGAAAGACCAAAACCAAAATTAGAAATACTAGTTGGATCAATACAAAGGGAATTACCCCCTTATAAATATGCTCCGTTGTAACACCCTCAGGTGCCACACCTTTCAGATAGAATAACGAAAATCCGAATGGCGGCGACAAGAAAGAGGTCTGTAAATTAAGTGCGAGCAAAATCCCTATCCAAACCAGATCAATACCAAGAGAAGAAAAGATAGGAGCCACTACAGGCACAATAATAAAAATGATCTCAATAAAATCAATAAAGAAGCCTGCGATAAAAACAACTACCATAACGATGGCCAAGAATACCATCGGTGACAAATTAGAAGACGCGATAGCATCTACTAAAAACGCATCACCCCCCAGCCCTTTGAATACCAATGCAAAAGTTGTAGCACCAAATAATATTAAGAACACCATGCAAGTAAGGTGTGTCGTTCCGCGCATAACCTCTTTAAGAACGGTTAGTGAAAACTTCTTTTGCATCAACGTTAATAGCGTAGCACCAAGCGCTCCTACAGCTGCAGCCTCTGTAGGACTTGCAATACCAGTAAAGATCGCTCCTAGCACTGCGACAATAAGTAACATCGGAAAAAAGAAAGCTGAGATTAACTTCTTAACATAATTATCTTTTTTGAACGCGGCAATCTCTGCTGGTGGGATGGCAGGAGCCTTGTCAGGATTTCTAGCAGCATAGATTAAGATGTATAGGATGTAACAGACAACTAGCATAACGCCCGGTAGTATCGCTGCTTTAAATAAATCTCCCACAGATACTTGTAGCACACTGCCTAGTAGTACTAAGACTACAGATGGAGGTATAATCTGACCTAGTGTTCCCGATGACGCAATTGTCCCAGTGGCCAACTCGGGACTGTAATTACGCTTTAGCATAGTAGGTAAGCTGATTAAGCCCATGGTAATAACTGTAGCTCCTACAATCCCAGTAGAAGCTGCTAGTAACGCTCCGACTACAACAACAGATATAGCCAACCCTCCTTTCACTTTCCCAAAAAGAATAGCCATCGTATCGAGTAAGTTTTCTGCTAATCCAGATTTCTCTAGCATCAGACCCATAAAGATGAATAGCGGTACCGCTAACAAGACTACATTCTGGATTGTACCCATAAATCGCAGCGGCAGCAGATCAAAGAAATCAGGAACAAAAATAATCCCGACCAATACTGATAGACCTGCAAGGGTATAAGCAACTGGAAATCCGAAAAGAATCAACAAAAAGATCAGGATGAATAATATGATAGCTACACTTTCCATATCAGTCTTCACTAATTTTGTCGCCGAGCATTTGATGATATGATTTTATAAGTATAGATATGGCTTGTAGCAGTAACAATACAAAACCAACAGTAATCATAAACTTGATTAAATATCTGGCGGGTAATCCATTATGGTTAGGAGAGCCTTCTCTAAATGACCATGAGTTTAAGCTATAATCTAAGGAAGTTTTGATGACTACAATGCACCATGGTACTACAAAGATTAATGTCCCAATAAAATTGACAAGTCCTTTGCGACGTTCTGAGTAATTATCATAGAATAGATCTACTCTTACGTGCTTATCATCTTTCCAGGTATAAGCAAATCCGAGCAAAAATAATATCCCAAATAAATACCACTCTAATTCTAAAATCCAGTTTTCAGAGAAGTTCAAGACTTTCCGATTAAAGACATCTATACACATAATGAGTACTAAGACCACTGTAATCCAAGAAACCTTGGATCCTACCCATTCGTTGATGTTGTCTATAGTCCTGGAGAGTTGAAGCAAATTGTGTGCACTGTTAACACACTGAATATAAAACAAAAAAGGTGAGCGCAGAAGCACTCACCTTTCAATTGTATTGTTACAAGCTAAGACTTACTTAGCCGCTTCTATTTTACTTTTGTATTCGTTTGACTTCTCAAAGTTACTTTGTCTAGCATAGATTTCTTTAAGTGCAATCAAGGTATTCATATCATTACCATTAATCTTATCTGCTGCCTCAAAGAATGGTAATGCTTCCCCAAATATCGCATCCATCTCTTTCTTAGCCGCATCGTATTTTGCTGTTCCTGCTTTAGAGTAATCACTAGCTAGCTTATTGATGCCATCTGCCATTCCTGCTGCTTTGTTATAATACAAAGCACCGATGCTATAAGTCGCATCAAAATTCTCAGCATCTTTAGCTAAAACTCCATTATAATCAGCTAGTGCCTTATTGAAGTACTCAGTTGCTTTAACTTCATCACCTTCACTCTTCGCAGTTGTATGTAACTCATCATAAACCTTACCTCTAGTTACTATTACAGACATATTATCTGGCTCCTTTTCGGCAGCATCATTTAATTTTTCTAGTAATACATCCGTCTCCCCTGCTGTCAAGTAATGGTTGATCTCAGCGAATAACATCCCTGTATCATCTGGAAACATTTCTCTACCTTTTGCTAAATAAGCCACAGCTTTATCTTGGTCTGTTTCGTAATTCATTTTGTATAATGCCTCATATATCATTGGCTGATCAGTTCCTTGAGCATAAAGTTCTTCGAAATATGGAATTGATCTTTTGATATCTCCTTCCGTAGAGAAGTATGCATTTACTCCAGTAAAGAATATGTGATCTTTATAAACTTCAGGATCTCCAAGTCTACTATCTTTATCATTAGCTTTTAATAGCTTATAAGCCGATACTCCTGCTTCAAAGTTTTTAAATGCTGCTTCATAGTTTTTCTCATTGTACATAGAGATCCCTGTATTATTAAGATTCCCTTCTATTGCATTGATTCCTTTTAAAGCAGCTTTTTTATCTCCTCCTTTTTCTGCGATCTCTAGTGCCTTTGAATATGCATTAAAGGCATTGATACCTGCCATTGGATTACCAATCTTAGCATCTGGATTTAGCAAATTAGCTTTTATCTCTCCATCTAGAATATCTTGGAAAAGGTTTCCTTTTGTAAGATGGTTTTTAGCTTGACCACTTACTTCTGCATCTGCAAAAGCTTCTTCTAGTAGTTGTAATCCTTCACCCAGCATCGCTGCATTTTTAACAGGATCTGCGTTATATTTTCCAATTGCCTTTTTAGCATTTTTCAGCATTTTCTTACCATCCTGTGCTTGTGCTGTTCCCACTACTAGAAACAGAGCTATGAATGCTATGAATAAGTTTTTCATGTTATGAATTATTTTAATTTGATGATTTAGATTTGCGTTTCGCATTTGTATATGCCATTAAGACGCAACGCATGCTTTAATAAAGTTTATAAATTGTTAAAAAAATAGCTAGTCCTGTTAAAAAATTAACTATTCCTCTTCTCCATTTATGTCATTTTTAGGCGTTTCAGCCTCCATTGCTGGGTTTTCTTCATCTGTAAGTGGCTTATCTGTAACATTATCAGAATCAAGAACGGCTACATCTGCAATAGAATCCCCTTCGTCTAACTTAATTACTCGTACCCCTTGTGTCGCTCTACCCATCACTCGTATATCTGAGACTTTCATTCTAATAGTAATTCCAGACTTATTAGTTATGATAAGTTCATCAGATTCTTTCACTGCTTTTATTGCAACGACTTTGCCAGTTTTATCAGTTACGTTCATTGACTTAACACCCTTGCCACCTCTGTTTGTCATCCTGTAATCATCAAGGCTTGATCTCTTACCATAGCCATTCTCTGATACTACTAATATCGTGTACTCTTCAGATGCATTTGTTGATAACATTCCGATGACTTTATCTTCTCCCTCTTCAGCTAACCTGATACCTCTTACTCCTGCGGCTGATCGACCCATGTCTCTCACTTTTGATTCAGGGAATCTTATCGCTCTACCCATTTTATTAGCAAGTACAATTTCATTTTCACCATTGGTCAGTTTAACCTCCATTAAGCTGTCGCCTTCTTTGATGGTAATTGCATTGATACCATTAGATCTAGGTCTAGAGAATGCTTCCATCTGTGTCTTCTTTATTATACCGTCTTGTGTGCAGAAGATCACGAAGTTGTTCTCTAGGAATTCTTTATCTGTAAGATCTTTGATATTGATATATGCTTTGACTTTGTCTTCCTTAGGAAGGTTTATAAGGTTTTGAATGACTCTACCTGTGGATGTTTTAGAAGCTTCTGGAATCTCATAAACTCTAATCCAATGACATCTACCTTGCTCGGTAAATAACAGTAAGTAGTTATGAGTATTTGCTACGAATAGGTGTTCGATAAAATCTTCATCTCTCGTTTTACTTCCCTTAGAGCCCCTTCCTCCTCTTCCTTGCACTCTGTATTCATCCGAGTTAGTTCGTTTAATATAACCCAATTTAGATATGGTTACAACCATTTCTTCATTAGGTATAAGATCTTCTACGTTGATTTCTCCATCTGCAAATGTGATTTGTGTTCTTCTTTCATCACCATACTGTTCTTTAACTTCTCCCAGTTCTTCTTTGACTATCGCTTTTTGCCTAGCATCACTAGCTATTATCTCTTTGAGATCTGCAATAGTAATCTGTAATTCATCATACTCGGCTTTTAGTTTTTCCATCTCAAGACCTACTAGCTTTGCTAACCTCATATCGAGTATAGCCTTAGCTTGTATTTCTGATAGGTCAAAAGAAGCAATTAACTTGTCCTTAGCCTCATCTACTGTTTTAGAACCTCTAATGATTTTGATTACCTCATCTAGATTATCAATTGCAATTAGTAAGCCTTCGAGTATGTGTGCTCTTTCTTCAGCTTTTTTAAGGTCATATTGCGCTCTTTTTACTATTACCTCTATTCTAAACTTTAAGAACTCATCGATCAGCTCTTTTAGGTTTAGCAATCTTGGTCTACCATTTACAAGGCAAACATTATTGACACCATAAGAGGTTTGTAATGGAGAATATTTGTAAAGCTTACTAAGCACTACATTAGGAATAGCATCATTCTTTAGATCCACAACTATTCTGAGTCCTGTATTTCTATCTGACTCATTTCTAATCGCACTGATACCTTGTATTTTATCATCTCTTACGAGATCAGCAATTTTACGCTCTAGATTATTTGCTTGGACCTGATAAGGTATTTCAGTAATAATAATCTGTTGCTTATTTCCTTTGGATTCTATCTCGGCTTTACCCCTTAGCACAACTTTACCTCTACCTGTTCTAAATGCTTCCTTAACTCCTTCTGTGCCATAGATCACTCCACCAGTAGGAAAATCAGGGGCCTTTACATGCTCCATCAATTCATCAATAGTAATCTCAGGATTGTCTAATTGCGCTAGCATGCCATCTACCACTTCTGATAGATTGTGAGGCAACATGTTAGTTGCCATACCGACTGCAATTCCTGATGCTCCATTAACTAGTAGATTAGGGATCTTAGTGGGTAACACAACTGGCTCTTCTAAAGAGTCATCAAAGTTACTTCTGAAGTCTACAGTCTCTTTACCTATATCAGAGATGATATCGCCACTAATCTTACGCATACGAGCCTCGGTATATCTCATTGCTGCAGGGCCATCTCCATCTATGTGACCGAAGTTACCTTGGCCATCTACGAGTGGATATCTTAATGACCAGTCCTGTGCAAGACGTACCATGGCATCATACACCGAGTTATCACCATGCGGGTGATACTTACCTAATACTTCTCCAACCACTCTGGCTGACTTACGATGCTGTTTGTTAGATTGTAGTCCTAAGTCGTTCATTCCATACAATATTCTACGGTGAACTGGCTTTAATCCGTCCCTCACATCTGGTAGTGCTCTAGACACTATTACCGACATCGAATAATCGATGTAAGCGGACTTCATCTCATCTTCAATATTTATAGGTATAATTCTTTGATTATCAGCCATATACGGGTTGTAATTTATTCTGCTTAAAGTGTTGCGAAAATACGAAATTGCAACCTAAATATTAAATAATAATCTAAATTCTAAAGCCCTTGAAAATCAGGTCTTTTTGAGTGTATTTTGGCAACTAAATGCGACCTTTTGGGTTGATAAATGTAATCTTCTAAATCAGATAACACATTGACAGTAAAACCATACAGCGAATCAGGTAGTAAAAAGGTCCAAATAGAGGCCATGTTTGATAATATAGCCCCTAACTACGACTTGCTTAATCGAGTATTGACCTTAGGCATAGATACGCGATGGAGAGCTAAAGCTATTAAGGAATTAATAGCCCATAAACCCCTGACTATCTTAGATGTAGCGACTGGTACTGGTGATTTTGCATTAGAAGCCTTTAAGAGGCTAAATCCCAATAAGATTGTAGGAATCGATATCTCTCATGAGATGCTGGAGCTGGGACGTAAAAAAATCAGTAAGAAAGGATTAGATGCTCAAATCGATATGGTTAAAGCAGATTCTGAGAATTTGCCATTTGATGAAGGTAGTTTCGATGCTGTAACTGCATCTTTCGGGGTTAGGAATTTTGAGAATCTTCAAAAAGGTATAGCTGAAAATTATCGAGTTTTAAAGCCTGGAGGAAGGATAGTCATTTTAGAATTTACTAAACCTACAGCATTTCCATTCAAACAGCTCTTCAATATATACTTTCGGTACGTTTTGCCCGTTATTGGAAAGGTAAAGTCTAAAGATCCCGCGGCTTACAAATACCTATATGAATCAGTTCAGGCATTTCCTGATTATGACAAATTTTTAAAGGTGATGAAAGATGTCGGGTTTAAATCATGCAGTTGGAAGTCATTAAGTTTTGGAATTTGTGCAATTTATCAAGGAGAAAAATAATCCTCTGTACTGCCCTACTACTTACTAGTCTAATCACTTACGGTCAGATAAACAATAAGAGTTATAACTATCTAGATTTCCAAAAGAAGCCATATTACTTCGGGATAACCTTCGGATTTAATAATTCTGGTTATCGCATTAACCACTCTCCTAGCTTTATTAATAACGAGCAGATTTTTATAGCTGAAGGAGCATCAGGACCTGGTTTTGAAGTTCACATGGTTACCAATCTTAAAATCGGTGAATACTTTGATTTTAGATTTATTCCTGGAGTAACATTAGTAGAAAGGACTTTTGAATTTGAAGATGCATTAGGATCTATCAATAAGACAAAAATTGAAAGTGTATTTGCAGATATTCCGTTTCAGATAAGATATAAATCAGCTCCTTACAAGGATAAGCGAGCATTTGTAACTGCTGGTGTGAAGTATGCCTATGATGTCCAGAGTAACTCTAAGACTAGACAAGCAAATACCCAGATTAAGATTACGCCTCATGACTTTCAAGTCGAAGTCGGAGCAGGCTTCCAGATATTCCTACCATTTATTATCGTGTCTCCTGAAATTAAATTCTCTCAGGGAATCAATAACATCTTGATCTACAACGACAACCTTAATGAAGCTAAGATTTTAGAGAAAGTGTTATCCCGAGTCTTTACGTTTTCTATTCATTTAGAAGGATAGTCCTTTTCCACATCAGCTTTTACAAAAGCGATTAGTTCAGGGAAGAATTGGTTAAAATCACTATTGAAATCTTCAAATTCATCCTCATACTGGTCTATACTCTCTTCGAACTTTGATGGGAACGATGTTCGCTTATCCATATAATGCATGATATACCTCATACCATCAAAAGATCGGTACCCTTCGATAAAGTCTCGATCGATCATTTTCACGATTTTCTTTTGCAAGCGCTCAGGTAAGTCTTTATGCCTACGAGTTAAAATCTCGTAGTTTCTTTTCTTAAATTCTTCAAGTGGCTCATTTTTGTAGGTTGCCCAATTGTGAGTTAACAAGTGATCATACAAGATATCTACAATGACAGCTGAGTATTTACCATGTATAGCTGTTAATCGCTTAATAGACTGACCCACAACTTCATGGCTATCAGTGAACTTATCTATCTTTCTATGAAGCAATACTCCTTGCTCTATCTCAGGCTTCATGTACCTCATATCAGCGACCTTAACAAAATCTCCAGAGAGGTTTCCAATCATAAGATCTTCCCGATCTAGAGATAAAAACATATGTGCGAGATAATTCATATGATCTTAATCGCATTGGTAATAAAATAAAATATCTTTGCCGCGATTTTAAACGAAAGTAAGTAAAGCATGGCATTAAAATGTGGAATAGTCGGATTACCTAATGTAGGTAAATCTACTTTGTTCAATGCACTGACATCTGCAAAAGCACTAGCGGCAAATTATCCGTTTGCTACTAAAGAGCCTAATATCGGGATGATCACTGTCCCAGATGAGAGATTGGAGAAACTAGCACAGCTAGTTAACCCTCAGAAGGTATTGCCTACAAGTATAGAGATAGTAGACATAGCTGGTCTTATCAAGGGTGCAAGTCAAGGAGAAGGTTTAGGAAATCAATTCCTTGCTAATATCAGAGAGGTGGATGCTATAGTACATGTGGTAAGGTGTTTTGTAGATGATAATGTAGTCCATGTAGATGGAAGTGTTGACCCTGCAAGAGATAAGGATATTATCGATACAGAGCTAATCTTAAAAGATATAGAGACTTTAGAGAAGCGATTAGACAAGCATAAGAAAGGTGCTAAAGGCGGTGATAAGGTAGAAATGAAGAAAGTAGAAGTTTGTGAAAACCTGATGAATCACCTTAGTGATGGGAAGCCTGCAAGGGCATTTGATCAAGAGGAAGAGTCGACTGCTGAACTTGTAGAAGACATGTACTTACTGACTAATAAGCCGATTTTATATGTATGTAATGTTGATGAAAATTCTGTAGTTAATGGTAATGACTTAACTAAAGCTTTCGAAGCGGTGATAGCTGGGGAGAATGCTGAGTTATTACTGATTAGTGCGGCTATAGAAGCAGACATAGCAGAACTAGACACAGCTGATGAAAGAATGGAATTTGTCAAAGAAATGGGGCTTGAAGAGCCTGGTGTTAATCGTGTAATACAATCTTGTTATAAGTTGCTTAATCTTCAAACCTACTTCACTGCAGGTGAAAAGGAAGTGCGAGCATGGACAATTAAAGTAGGAACTAAGGCTCCTGGTGCTGCAGGAGTGATACATACTGATTTCGAAACAGGATTTATCAGAGCTGAGGTAATTGCTTATGATGATTTTACAACACTAGGATCTGAAGCAGCAGTCAAAGATGCTGGTAAGATGAAAGTAGAAGGTAAAGAATATGTTGTACAAGATGGAGATGTGATGCACTTTAGATTTAATGTGTAACATGCATTTTTAATCTTGACCTAAGCGAATTCGTAGTTGAGATTTCTTCAGTTTTTTAGCAATTACTATTTTATAAAACCTGAAGATGTCTCCACAAGGTCGACATGAAAATTTCTCTTATATCTTTCTCATCCTTAAACTAACAGGAGTTACTTCTAAATATTCATCTTCCTTGATATACTCCATTGCTTCTTCCAATGAAAACTTGATCTTCGGAGCAATCTTAGTTTTATCATCCGCTCCAGATGAACGCATGTTATTGAGTTGCTTTCCTTTTACCACATTGACATCTAGGTCATTGTCTCTAGTGTTTTCACCTATCACCTGACCTACATAAACTTGCTCTCCTGGATCTATAAAGAACTTGCCTCTTTCCTGAAGTCTGTTAATCGCGAATGGTAAAGCTTGTCCTTGTACCATTGATACTAAACTTCCTTTGTTACGACTTGGGATATCCCCTTTATGGGCTTCATATACTTTGAATCGGTGTGTCATTACTGCTTCTCCAGCAGTAGCTGTGAGCATATTACCTCTCAACCCTATTATCCCTCTTGATGGAATATCAAATTCTAGGTGTTGTATATCTCCTTTAGGCTCCATGATGTTCAAGGTTCCTTTTCTCTGAGTAGCTAATTCTATAGCTTTACCAGAATACTCCTCTGGCACGTCGATAACCATTGTCTCTATAGGTTCACATTTGACCCCGTCTACTTCTTTGATGATTACTTGCGGCTTCCCTACTTGTAGCTCATATCCTTCTCTTCTCATGGTCTCTATAAGTACGGACAAGTGCAATACTCCTCTACCATATACTATAAACTTATCCTCTGTATCAGTTTCCTGTACCTTGAGTGCTAAGTTTTTTTCAGTCTCCTTATATAGTCTTTCTCTTAAATGCCTAGAAGTTACAAACTTCCCTTCTTTACCAAAAAACGGAGAATTGTTAATCGTAAATAACATACTCATAGTAGGCTCATCAACCTTAATCCTAGGCAGTGCTTCTGGATTCTCTAAATCAGCGATAGTGTCTCCAATATCAAAACCGTCCATACCGACAATAGCACAGATATCTCCACTTCTAACCTTCTGCACTTTAGCCCTACCTAAACCTTCAAAAGTGTATAGCTCTTTGATTCTTACTTTCTTTTTGACATCATCAGCTTTGCATAATATATAGTCTTGACCCACCTCTAGGTCTCCTCTAAATACTCTACCGATTGCTATCCGACCTTGGAAACTAGAGTAATCAAGAGAGGTGATTTGCATCTGAGGTGTACCTTCTCTATATGGTGCTTCTGGGATGTTATGAATTATCGCGTCTAGCAGTGGTTTTATGTCAGTTGTCACATGATTAAAATCATGACTCATCCATCCAAACTTGGAAGATCCAAACATGGTCACAAAATCCAATTGATCTTCAGTCGCTTCCAGATTAAACATCAAGTCAAATACTTCACCCTGTACTTCCTCGGGAGTACAGTTTTCTTTATCCACTTTATTAACTACTACAATAGGTTTAAGACCTAGTCCAATTGCCTTACCTAGTACGAATCTAGTCTGTGGCATAGGCCCCTCAAAAGCATCAACTAAAAGTAATACACCATCAGCCATCTTGAGTACACGCTCAACCTCTCCTCCAAAATCGGAGTGACCAGGAGTATCAATAATGTTGATTTTTACACCTTTATACATCGCTGCCACATTCTTAGATAGGATCGTGATCCCACGTTCTCTTTCTAGATCATTATTATCAAGGATAAGCTCCTTCTTTTCCTTCCGATCATCTATCACATTGCATTCATGGATGATAGTATCTACTAGCGTAGTCTTTCCATGATCTACGTGGGCTATAATGGCAATATTTCTGATCGATTCCATACTTTATTTTAAGCAGGTGCGAAGGTAGATTTAATAAACTTAATATGTGTATATAATCTGATATGAAAAGCTTCTTGCATTACCGAGTTAACTTAAATAAATCCCATTAAATTGGAATCATTTTAGCTTTAAAGCTATTTATTGAGTATAACCCTATATTTTTATCAATAAACCAGTAGTTATGAAACATATTTCCATTCTAGTATTGACCTTAATATTC
>CALFUQ010000139.1 GCA_937929885.1 uncultured Saprospiraceae bacterium | reverse complement strand
AGTATATACAATTTGCCTGATAAAGATTTCATTTAAGTATAAATGATCTTTTGTACTCTTCCAATATAGAATCACCGATTCCTAGCCATTGAGCTCAGATTGATGTGAGCAACAGCATAAAAAAGTAAATTGGAATAGAATAAATTGTCTATGCGTTAAGAGCTTTTGATTAAGGCTTGTTAGGCTTTGCAGTATTCTTGTTAACTACATTGTTAGACTTGTCTATGTCAGCTAATAACCCTCTAGGGTCAATAACTACCTCTTCTATCTTCCTGCCTTTAGCATCAAATTCTAGAGTATAAACAGGATGAGTCCAAGCCCAGTCTGGCATGTAAGTAACATCTTTTCCTTTGCGTTTACCTCTCATAATCCTTAGTGGGATATTGAACAGCTGCTTCTCCCCATTAGAAAAAGTAACCTCCACATCTAGCGGCATAGGCATGTCTCCAGACTTAGCTAAGTAGATCGTTGAATTATTGTTAGCATCATCTTGAATAACATTGTGTACCCCATAGTCGATTGTACGAGTAGTATTCACCCAGTACTCCTTGTACCAGTCTAATTCTAATCCTGATACCTTCTCAAATACTCTGATGCAGTCATTGACATTTGGGTGTTTAAACTTCCAAGTATTGTAGTACTTAAGCAAACCTTTTTTGAAGTCTTCTTCCCCAACGATATAATTTAATTGAGCTAAGAATAATGCTCCTTTAGTGTATGATGCAATGCTGTAAGCTCTATTCATGTCAAAGTGATCGGCATGCATAATTAGTGGCTCTTCATTCCCAGTGCTGTTCCAGTTTATATAACCCATGAAGCTACTAGCATGAGGATTTTCTAAGACTGCCCTATTAAGGATTTTTAACTCTGCAAGATGATTCATTGTCTCGCTACTACCATGTACCGTGAAGCCTTCATCCATCCACGGGTATAAACTTTCATTGGTTGCTAACACCATTTGGTACCAACTGTGCATCCATTCATGAACAGATACCCCCACTAAGCCAGTGAAAGATCGCTCACCAGTGATTAGAGTCGCCATCGGATACTCCATTCCTCCATCTCCACCTTGGATAAATGAATATACAGGATATGGGTACTCACCATAATTTTTATTCATAAAAGTTAGTGCAGCATTCATTGCTCTAGGTAATTGTTTCCAGTTTTCCGTAGTACGCTCTCCTGGCACATATACAAAAAACAACTGAGTACCTGCATCAGTCATCGTAGACTCTACTATGTAATTTTTATCCGCTGCCCACACAAAATCGTGCACATTATCTGCATCAAAGTGCCATGTCGTTTTACCTGCTTGCCCTGCTAGATCACTTTCAATATTACCATAACCTCGTCCTATCTTATTGGCATTAACTAATATCCCTGATCCTCCTAATGTATATCTGCTATCGATAGATATCTCAACATCAAAATCGCCCCAGACTCCATGAAACTCTCTTCCGACATACGGGTTCGCATGCCACCCTTGATAATCATATTCACAGAGTTTAGGATACCACTGAGACATGGAGTATTCTATGCCTTCTGGACTTACTCTACCTGTCCTACGGATCTGGAGTGGCACCTGAGAACTAAAGCTCATCTGAAGTACAGTCGTCTGTCCTGGTAAAATGGCATTAGGTAAATCGACTTCTAAGATGGTTCCTTCCACATTATAATTAGTCTCTACTCCATCTTGAGTTAAGCTCTTTATTATTTGATAACCGATCTCATTAAGTTTCAATTTAGAAATCCTGTCACCTACTCTCCTATCTGGATCAGATATCTCTCTTGATCTGATATCCATCATACTACCAGGCTGAAAAGCATTTAGGTACAAATGGTAAAAGATTCTGTTAAGTGTATCAGGAGAATTGTTAGTATAGCTGATGGTTTGATTACCTTCAAATTGATGTTTCTCTACATCAAAATCTATAATCATTTTATAGTCTACTTTTTGTTGCCATCTATCTGCCGTTTGACTATTAGCAGCAGTAATACAAAAGCAAAAGATTAATATTAAGAAACTACTAAGCTGTTGTTGTGATATTTTCATTAAAATTCAATTTATCAAATAAGTATCTTATAGAAGGAAGTTTGTACTTAAAAGACACAATGAGGTAAAATATAAGTGCAAGTATAATAAAGCCTACAGTCATGACGGTAGTATCTAAGTCACTACTTTTAAAGACAGATGCCGTCTGTATGGCAGAACCTTCGTAACCTACTAAGCATGCGCCGTAAAAATTAGTCGCTGCATGAATCCCAAGTGCAATTTCTAAGCTGTCATCTAGTATGGTCAGAATACCTAAAAACAAACCTACAGTGATATAGTAAAACTGCATGTTGTAAAAGCCATACTTCATAACCTCTGGATTAGCAGAGTGAACCATGCCAAATAATACTGATGTGATGATGAGCGGGAGCCATTTATTGCCACAAATTAATCCAAACGCTTGCAAGTAGTATCCTCTAAAAAAGAACTCCTCAAAAGAAGTCTGCAATGGTAATATAAGCAAGCTAATTAGCACCAGCGGAATAAAACTCCAGATATTAAATTGAAAGGTATACTCATTATGACCAGAGAAATGCAAGCCTAATTCGAAACATGCTGTAAGTCCAATCCATAATAAAAAGCAGAATAGCATTTTAGACCATTTAAGTTTTCCGTTAGGCTTTATTAGGTGTATAAATTTCTTCTTATGGACCTTTGTTACAATTAGATACAAGGCGATTAAGGCACCTATAAATGTGAGCAGCATTAAGATGAATCCAATATTACTATCAATTCCAAAGCGGCCAAAATTCATGTCTTCAGTAAAACTTGCGAGAACTTCATTAAAATCTTCTCCATCCTTCAGGTTATTATTGATTGCTATACCTAATATTACCGTGAATGGAATCTGCCCAATAAAATAGCCCATGACAATAGCGATAAAGCCAACAGCGTAAACCCCAAAGGAATTATTACCTAACTGTGCTATTCTGAAAAAACTTGATGATTTGTTTGTCACTTAACCGTTTATTTGGCCTCGAAGATAGAAAATCAGATAGTCTTGCACGAAATGCAATAACAATAAGTCTGACAATAAGATTTAGATATAAATCAATAAACATAAATATCTCAGCAAGCAGTTTAATGAACAATGATTTTAACGTAAATTTGAAACAATATGAATCAAGAATCACAACTAAACGGGAAACATTTACTTGTTGCTATGGCTCTAATAGCTTGTGCAGCGATATATAGAATAATACCTCATCCTGCTAATGTGGCTCCGATTACGGCTATAGCACTTTTTGGCGGTGCTTATTTTTCTAGAAAATATCTTATGTTTTTGATTCCTTTCGCTGCTTTGTTTGTCAGTGATTTTGTTTTGAATAATACTGTACTCAGATCTTACTATCCAGATATTGAAGGAACGGTATGGTGGTCGCAATACATGACTGGGACATTTGTAGCTTTTGGGTTAATAATTCTTTTGGGTATGTTTTTCTTAAAGAAAGTGAGTACGATGAGAGTTGTATCAGTAGCGCTTATGAGTTCTTTAATTTTCTTTTTGATTACTAATTTTGTTGCATGGTTGGCTAGTCCAATTTATCCACAAACTTTTGCTGGGTTGATTAGTTGTTTGGCAGCTGGCATTCCGTTTTTTAGACCTACAATTCTTGGAGATCTTTTATTTACTGGAGTTTTGTTTGGGGCCATGGAGTTATCTAAGAACAGACTCTTTAGATCTCATACCTCCATTGCATAATAGGAACTAATCTAGTTCTCTTTAATCTGTTCTGCTTTAGCAGCCTTTTTTTTGTTGGCTTGTATAAATATTAATGCAAAAGAATAGATAATCATTCCGATAGGCCAAATAATTTCGATATAGAAATCTTCTATTGATAGTAGAAAATCAGGATGGAATTGTCGTGTGAAAAAAAGAATAATTCCAATTGTGAAAAGTGCAATTCCAAAATAATATATAGCTTTTAATTTTTTTCCTTTCATATACATAGGTGGTTAAAAGAACACAGCTTTTCTTTTGCTAATAATAACCTTCAAAGTTTGATTAATTAACTATTAGCTCTTCAATCATTTTTCCATCACTTGTGTAAATAATAACTGAGTAGGTGCCTGGAGCTAAATTATTAATATTGATCGAGGCGACTTTTTTGTTTACTCCTTGAGACATAACTAATTCATCTGAATCATTAATAACTTCTACTGATGTTATATTCTCATTAGCCGATGTAGTTAATAAAAAATTCCAAGGACCTTCTACCTTTCTAATTTCCACCAATATTTCTAATGATGTTAAGTCCTCGCCATCGCAATTTTCGTCTATCCCATTATTCGGTATTTCTTCAGCGTTAGGGTTGATATTAGGATTATTATCATCACAATCAACATCTGAATTGAAACTATCATTGTCCTCATCGAGAGCAGAGGTATAAATGATGACTTCATTTGATTTTTCGTCTCCATCTTCAGCTCCTGCAATAAACAATTTGTTCTTGTAAGAAATTACCTCAGTATTTATTTTGCTAGAACCCAAGTCATAGTCTGACCAGGACCCATCAGCATCATCGTAGATATATGCTAAACTAGAATTTTCAGACTCAGCACCCGCAAAGATTGCTTTGTTTCCGATTGTAGCCCCTTTTATAAATCCAAGATTATTTTCAGACTCAAACGAATTAGAAGTAATAGCAGAAGTCTCTGGATCAAATATTACTGTAGTTGTTGAATTTCCGCCTATGAATATTGCTTTACCATTGATTGTTAATGAAAACATATCACTACTTGGAGCACTCATAGTAAAAGTTTCTATAGAGTAATCGTTTAAATCTACTACTTCCAAAAGATCAGTATAACGACGGAAATTGTTTAGTTTACCTCCTGCAATAATCATTTTATCACCAATAACTTCTACAGCAACTTCATGCCGAGCTAATGTTAAATTAAAAGTATCCCATGTTTGATTTTCAATGTCATAGATATCTACAATATCTGAGTATATATTAGCCCCGTTATCTATTTCTCCTGATACAAAATAAATCTTACCGTTGTGATAGGCTGGAATTGCATCTGCTCTTGCAACAGATAATTGCTCCTTTTCCCAGGTACCTGTAGCTACATCAAAGATATCAACATCCTCTGTTTTGTGCAGTCCACCTCCTCCAGCAAAATACATTTTATTGTCTACTCCAATAGTTCCAACCTTATTGCTAGAAAAGAAATTAAAATCACCTTCTGGGCCTCTCGTTGAATTCCATTCTTTTGTTGACTTATTGAAGTAGAGCACATTAGCAGTTCCACCATCCGAATCATCATAAAGGATTATAAAGTCACCCACATCTGTGGCATTGAATCCCTTAATTTTAACAGGTAATTCTTCCGCCGTCCACAAGTCTGTTTTAAAGTCATATATATCAATTATTGAGGAAGACCTGTTAAGTTCATTTGTGCCTCCTAAAAAATATACCTTATCATCATCAACAAATGAGGCAATCTCACTTCTGCCTGTTGATAAATTTTCTGTAGTCCACTGACCTGAGAGATCAAAAAACACAAATGTAAAGGGCAAAAGTAATAGCCACTTAATAGTATGATGTCTGGTTTTGTACAAGAGTTTGGAAGCCATATTGGTATTTGTTTAAATTATATTTCAATGTACACATATAAATTTTCATTATTTATAAATCATTGTAATTTTGTGGTTTAAATAAGAGGAAATTATAATATGATTTCCTCGTTATTGATGTATACCATTTATTAAATGATTAGGAGAAACTCAGGATATTCTTTGTTAACTAGCTTGTTATTGTGCTTGACCACAACATTGCTATTTAGCCAACAATCAGTAGATTACATATATTTAGTTAAAGCCTTAGAAGAAGCAGATGATCACTTCGCTGAGGGGTTATATCAAGCCGCTTCTAAGCAATATGAGGAGATCATAAATGAGTACAAAGCAAAAGAAGAAGAACACATAAAACATCAACTAGCTTCCGCGGGTATAGGAAAAGCATTGGCTGATTTATATGTCCACCCAAATGCAGGGATAAGCTCTATACAAAAAGCAATTATAGATTATACGCCGCACCCAAAGACAAATGATGCACATTTTGCACTTGGGAACTATCATTATAACGCTAAGAATTATAAAGAATCCATAGCATCATTCGACAAATTAAATTGGGATTACTTCAATAAAAAAAAGCGGGCAGAAGGTATATTTAAGCAGTCCTATTGTCACTTTGTAAGTAAGCACTTTAGACAATCATTGAGTGGATTTGCAAAAGTGGCCAAGCAAGGAAATGCTTACTACTACCCTGCTACTTATTACTCAGGCATGTCATCCTATTTTACCAATGAATTTGATGATGCAGCTAAGCAATTTGAAAAACTTAAAAATCATCCTACTTACAAAAAGGATATACCTAACTATCTGGCCCAAATCTATTTTACGAGGAATGAGTATGATAAGGTGATTAGCTATGGAGAGAAGGCCCTGAAACAAAAAGGAATAAATAATGTCACAGGTCTACATCAATTAGTAGGTCAATCTTACTATCAAAAGGGGAATTACGAAAAAGCTATAACGCACCTAGTAGCTTACGAATCTCAAACAGAAAAACTTACAGCAGAGGAGTTTTATCAGCTAGCAATCACACATCATAATCTAGGTCGATATGATGAGTCTATAAAGTACTTTCGTGAAATATCAAGCTTAGACAATGAAATCGGAATCAATGCTAATTTCTATCTAGCGGACGCTTATTTGCAGAAAGGCGATAAAAATTCTGCTCAGTCTGCCTTTAGAAACCTACAGTCTTTACCGATACCAAAGGGGCGTAAAGACGAGATGCAATTTAATTACGCTAAGATTAGTGCTGATCAAGGGAATACTAGCGAGGCAATCACCGCATTGACTAAGATACCAAAGACGTCAACCTACTATAAAGAATCTCAGGGGTTGATGATTAACCTCTTAAGTGGCTCTCAAGATCACGAAGCAGTAATTAGCGCATTAAAAAACTTATCACCACTGAGCGCCGAATTAAAAGATATCTATCAAAAGACTTATTACTCTAGAGCTATACAAAATTATAGTGATGAAAACTTTGATCAGGCTGAGGATGACTTTATTGAGGCCCTTCAGCAACCTGTTAACCAAGATATAAATGCTGCATCTGCTTTTTGGTTAGCTCATATAGAAGCTGATAGAGGTGATTATAAAAAGAGTAATAAAAGCTATCAAGAATATCTAAACATAAGTAAAGGCCTGGCGTCTACACCTGATGTCAATGCCTATCTAGCAAATTATAACATGGCATATAATTATGTCGAACTAGGAGAACCAGCCAACAGTCTAAAGCACTTTGACAACACCACTTCGATAGGTCGCAAAGAGCCTAAGGGTAAGTCTTCTGCAATTTATGCCGACGCGCTTATCAGATCAGCAGATATATATTTTAAACAGAGAGAGTTTAAAACGGCTTTTAAACGATACAAGGATTTCACTAAGCTGAAGTCTATAGATGGTAAAGACTATGCTACCTATCAGATGGCTGCAATTTCTGGGCAGTCTGGAGAGCCTTACGATCAACTCATCTTATTAGAAGAGTTGGTGGATACTTATCCTGATTCAGAATATACAGACGATGCCTTAGTTGATATAGGTAACAGTTATATCAAGTTGGATAAAAATGATGAGGCTCGTAAAACATTCCTAAAAATCATTACCGAATTTAAGCGTTCATCATTGCTCAATCAAGCTTATCTTAAGTTGGGGTTGTTGTCATATAATCGTGGTGATTTTCCTCAAGCCTCAGAGTATTATCAGGCAGTGTTTGATAATAATCCTACTCCCAAAGAAGCTGATGAAGCAATGGCTGCTTTAGAAGAAATATATGTGGATGATTTAGCAAAGCCTGCTGACTATGTCAAGATTGTAAAAGATATAGATGGATTTGATATTAATGAAAGTGATCAAGACTCGCTTGTGTTTAGAACAGCTGAGGTGCAGTTTAAGAATGGTAAGTATGATGCTGCAATCAAAGCCTACAACGATTATGTCAGAGAATACCCTAAAGGCAAGTATCTCTTACCTGTCTACTACGGAAGAGCACAATCACTAACAAAGCTCAAAAATTATAGTGCTGCTTTACAAGACTACGAAAAGATAGTAGAGAAAGGCAGCAGCCATTATTATGAGGACGCTGTAGAAAAAGCAGCTGTAATCACTTATCTCAATGAGAAAGATTTTGAGAAATCACTTAAGTATAATATGCTTCTTGAAAGCATTAGCAAAGATGAAAAGAAAATCAAACGGTCTCAATATTTTGCTCTTAGATCAGCTCATAGTTTAGATAGATCAGAACTAATTAATGCTTATGCTAATAAGATTATTTCTAACAACCTCACAGAGATTGATGAACTAAGCTTTGCTCACTATGCGCTAGGAAAAGAGTTTTATCGTAAGAATAAATATGTAGAAGCGTCTAAGAACTTTGAAGAGGTTATCACTACCTCTAAAGCGGAGATAGCTGCTGAATCTAGATACTTGATCGCAGAGATTCATTATCGCGAAAAGCGATTGGATTTAGCTGAGCAGATGTGCAAGCAAGCAAATTCTAAGATCTCTGGATATCCTTACTGGGTTGCTAAGAATGTGCTCTTGCTAAGCGATGTATATGTCGATAAAGAGGATTTGTACAATGCCAAAGCAGCATTAGAGGTAGTAGTAGAAAACTATAAAGTGCAAGATGGAATACCTGCAGAAGCAAAACGAAAACTTGGGTTAGTAGATAGCATGATTAAATCTCAGAACAGGATAATCAATAGAGAGAGTAAAGAAACTTTAGAACTCATAGATAATAATGGCAATAATGAATAGGATAAGTTTATACATATTGGTATTTGGAGTTTTAATTTTTAGTTGCGGCTTATTGAGTGCACAGGAAGAGCTACCTGCAGAAGAAGTGGAAGTTGTAAAAGACTTTGAAATAAAGACTAAAGAAGGGACAAGGATACAAACTACACCAGAAGCATATTCTATCGAGCCTCCAACTTATAATTACGAATATGAAATGGATGTCAAGCCAGTAGAAATAGAATATCCAGCACCATATATCAGACCTGTAGCTATGCAAGCTGATGAACCAATCAAATATTACAATGGATATATTAAAGGTGGCTTTGGTAGTTTAGAAAATCCTCATCTAGATGCACAGTATGATTTGATAGCAACTGATTATTACACCATTGGAGGAAAAATAAATTTCACAAGACTTAGCGACAACACAGTAGCTAACAAAAAATATGGGCAGTCATATGTCGACCTGCATGCTGATTATTTTCTAACTGAGGAACAACTAATCTCTTTGAAGATTGGTGGTGATTTTCAGAACATACATGCATTTGGTTTTAATCATCTTGCAGATACGCTTATGCCTATTGCTCTTGGCTTGCAAAATGCTAACCTTTCAGATGTTTTTCTAGATGCTAGTTATGCTAACACAAATGCAGAATCTAATCTTAGCTATGGTGGTAGAATTCGTTATGATCGGATCTCAGCTGGATTAAGTGGTCAGAAAGAAAATAACTTTAAGTTAGAAGTACACGGAAATACTTTACTCAAGAATAGTTTTCTTTTCGATTTGCGAGCTGGAATTAATACTGCAAATCTCAGTGATGCGAATGATGGAAGTGATGCAATAATTTATGCTAATCCATCAATAAGTTTTTCTAAAGGAAAAGCAGGGATTAAGCTTGGAGCGACATTCGCAAATGGTAGTGAAGGTGGTGCAATCTTCCCAGACGCAGAGTTAAGGGTTAATCTTAGTCGCCAAGCATTTATTTTAGAACTTGGTGCGGATGGTGAGTATGTTCAGCAAGGATTGAAACATTTATCTGGGATAAACCCATTTCTTGCAGTTATAGAAAATATTGAAGATAGCAAGCAGTATAACTTTTATGCTGGTTTGTCAGGTCATCTTAAAAAGGATGTCAGTTATAGTGTAAGGGCAGGTTATAAATTGCTAGATAACTTAGGTTTATTTGTAAACGATTATGTAAATAATCAAAGACTCTTTACTACAGTTTATGATGATATAAGTTCAATGTATTTATCAGCAAATATTTCCTTAGCTCCTTCAGAAGAACTTAGTGTTAAATTAGGAGTAACCAAGCAGATTCTGGAGCCAAATGGAGATGGTATACAAGATGTTGCAAGAGCTGCGTGGCACATGGTTCCACTTTTATTTGAGTCAAACATAGGTTTTTCAATAATTCCTGAACGGTTAAAATTAACTGCTGATTTATACGTGCTTGAAGGTGTGAAATTTCGCAATGATACAGGAGGCTCTGGCGATACAGATTTTGGTGTAGATCTTAATTTTGGTTTAGATGCTAAGATTATAGAAAGGATAAGTGCTTTTGTAGCAGCTAAGAATATCTTATCAAACAACTATGAGCGATGGAATGGGTATGAGAACTTTGGTGCTAACTTTTTAGGGGGAATTAAGGTTAAGTTGTAACTCTTGTCTTTCCCGATTTCGACTTAACCCGAGATATTAACGGATTAAAGAATAATCACTTCTTCAAATTTCCTTTATCATCAAATTCAATGAACGGATTATAAGCAATCTCCCAAAGATTGCCATCAGGGTCTTCAATGTATCCTGAGTAACCTCCCCAAAATACTTTTTCAGGGGTTTTTAGTATCCTGATTCCTTTGGTCTTAAAGTCAGCGAATAATTTATCTATGTCCTCTTCAGATTTTGCAAGGTAAGCTAGTGTCATTCTGTTTCTGCCTTCTTTAGATAAATCAAGTCCATCAATCTCGTTTACGAATTCTGATAGAGGATAAAGTCCTAGCATGATTCCATTAAGATGAAAGAAACTTATTCCATCCGTTGAGTGGGAACTTTTAGTCCATCCTAATTTCTCCACATAAAAAACTGTACTTACTTGAAGGTCTTTAACAGCAAGTGTAATTATTGAAAGCCTTTGATCCATTTTTGATTTAGTGATTTTAATTGGTGAATTTATTTTTGTGAAATTGTAATGCCTCGGATAGAATCACTATCTGAAATATTGAGAACTATTACTGTTTTATAGTATTCTGTTAGAGCCTTTTTAATCTTTGAATTTAACTCTATCAAATCATAATCTGATTCTATAAGTAACAAGAATGTTCCATTTTTTTGTTCTACAGTAATTCGATGAAGCTCTGTCCAAAAATACCACTCAGGTTGTAACCAATTAAATTTAGAAACTAACGAATAGAAAGTTCTATACAAGAGCTTGCGGTTCATGTACTTGTTGATGACTGTGATGAGTCGGATACTGTCTTTAGCTTTCTCTTTAATCTCATCAATAAATTCTTCTGTGGACTTCAGTGGAGCCTTCGATTTGTATTGTTTATAGTTTTTGATTTCTATGAGGTATGCTTCATCTTTGCGTATCCCAGCGAAGTCTACTCCACTCATATAATGACCACTCAGTACCTTATAAAAGCGATGATTGTCGTATTTGATTACATTCCATTGGTTATCAAAAACAAATGTAAATCCACTTTCAGTAAAGGTCTTCATTTGTCACAAATTACTAAGATGACTGGAGACAAATGGAGAAAAGATATCTCAACATACCACATATAATACATTTACATTTGCAAATTATTTCTTAAAACAAATCGGATTGGCTGCATTTAAAGAATTAGGACTTCGTGACGAGGTATTAAAAGTACTCGAAGAGTTAGGTTTTGAAGCTCCTACAGAGATTCAGAAAAAATCTATACCTGTACTTATAACTAGCGATCGAGATTTTATCGGTCTTGCCCAGACTGGTACTGGTAAAACTGCTGCCTTTGGTCTACCATTGTTAGAACGTATAGATCCTGATGTGAAAGCTACTCAAGCGCTAGTCTTGGCACCTACTAGAGAGTTAGGTAAGCAAATTGGTGAGCAGCTTAAGACCTTTAGTAAGTACATGGATAAAGTAAATGTCCTTTGTGTGTATGGAGGTGCAGCTATCTCTAATCAGATTAAAGCTCTAAGGAAGACGCAACATATTATAATTGCAACGCCAGGTAGATTGATTGACCTGATCAAACGTAAATCTGTATTCTTAGATCAGTTGCAATTTCTCGTGTTAGATGAGGCAGATGAGATGCTTAATATGGGTTTTAAAGAAGACATAGATAAGATCTTAAGTTATACGCATGAGGATAAGATGACTTGGCTTTTCTCTGCTACAATGCCTAAGGAGATTAAGAAGATCGTAAAGAAGTACATGGAAGATCCTTATGAAGTTAGGATCGATGCTCAGAACCAAGTCAATAAGGATATCTCTCATCAGTATACGATGGTTAAGCGATCGGATAAGACGGAAGCGCTAGTAAGATTCCTTGATATTAATCCTGATATGAGAGGAGTTGTTTTTTGCAGAACAAGAAGGGATACACAAGATCTTGCTGAGAAGTTACTTAAGAAAAAATATCGCGCTGATGCTTTGCATGGCGATCTGTCTCAGCAGCAGAGAGATAGAGTAATGGGCAGATTCAGGTCTCAGGAGTTACAAGTATTGATAGCTACAGATGTAGCTGCTAGAGGAATAGATGTTAATGATCTCACACACGTATTTCATTTTACGCTACCTGATGATCAGTCATACTATACGCACCGAAGTGGTCGTACAGCAAGAGCAGGTAAGAAAGGTACTTCTATAGCTTTTATAGGTGGAAAGGAAAAACATAAGATCAATAGACTAGCGAAAGGATTAGGAATTGAATTTGCAAAAGTCGAAGTGCCTGATACGAAAGATATAGCGCAGATAAGAATCAATAATTGGTGTTCAAATCTGCTAGAAACAAATGCTACTCATCTTAATGAAGAGATCCTAGAGCAAGTAATAGCTCAGTTTGAAGATCTTTCTAAAGAAGAGATAATTGCAAAAATATTAAAGATTCAGCTTGATCAATTAAGCTCAGGAAGCTCTAAAGACCTAAACGACGCCGAGCAACAAGGCGGAGGTGGTGGAGGCCGAGGAAGAAGAGATGATCGACGAGGCGGTAGAGGGCGACGAGATGATAGAAGAGGCGGAGGTAGAGGTGACCGTAGAGATCGAGGTAAAAGGAGTGATCGCAAAAAAGATGATCGAAGAGAAAGCGCTAAGGAAGGTGATAAGAAAAAGAAGGATAAGAAATACGGTAAAGAATCGGGGTCAAAAGACGAAAGAGGCAAACGAGGTAAAAGAGAAGAAAGAGGCAAAAGAGAGGACAGAGGAAAACGAGGTAAGAAGTCACATCGTAAAGGAAGGAACTCCGCTGGCTCATCGGCAAAGAAAAAAAGCAACAAGAGTAAAGATTACTAAGTGGTTGACTGTAAGTTGTGTGTAGTTAATAATCGGTTATTAGCTGGTTGTATTTTTTAGTTTTGCTACGCTCTTTTTTTAGAAATACAATTACCTTGTTAAAAACCTACACATGCAAAAGGTAAATCTCAACGATAAACTATCCCTCTTCTCAGACCACTGGCATCCTCGTATTGTTGGTGAACTCAATGGTCAACATGTCAAATTAGCAAAACTAAAAGGAGAATTCATCTGGCATAAACATGATGATGAAGATGAAATGTTCTTTGTTATAAGTGGGCAGCTCAAAATGGTTATGCGGGATGAAACAGTAGTTATCAATCCCAATGAATTCTATGTTGTGCCAAAAGGTGTCGAGCATAAGCCAATCGCTGAAGAAGAAGTTTCTGTTATGCTAATTGAGCCAGCATCTATTAAGCATACTGGTGATGAAAAACATGAACTAACTAAGGAGAAGTTAGAGTGGATATAAGCTAAACCTTCGCTCTCCTATTTCATTCTTATGATTATCTTTCTCTTATGAAAGTAAAAGTTTGTGTGGTGCAAGATGCCCCTATATTCTTTAATAAGGAGAAGAGCCTTGAAAAGCTAGAGCTATTAGTGAAGAAGAACGCGTCAAAGGGTGTTCAACTGATGCTCTTTCCTGAATCGTTCATTCCTGGTTATCCTCGCGGCTTTTCTTTTGGTGCAGTGGTTGGTAAGCGCAGTAAAGCAGGTAAAGCGCTCTATGCCACGTATCATAAAAACAGTATTGATCTAGAAAGTAAAGACCTCACTCGGCTAGAGAAATTATCAAAAAAAACTAAAGTGTATCTTGTTATTGGAGTCACAGAACGCCAAGCTAAAAATGGTAGCCTCTACTGTTCTATGCTCTACATTTCTCCTGCGAAAGGCTTGCTAGGTGTACATCGTAAAATAAAACCTACAGGGACAGAACGATTGATTTGGGCGGAATCAGATGGTAAAGATTTAGTAAGCTTCGATACTAAAATTGGAAAGTTAGGAGGATTGATATGTTGGGAAAATTATATGCCTCTCGCAAGAATGTCTATGTATCAACAAGGAGTACAGATATACCTAGCTCCAACCGCAGATGGTCGTGAAACTTGGGTGAGTACTATGCAACATATTGCTATGGAAGGTAGATGCTATGTGCTAGCTTGTAATCAATATTTTAATAAGTCAATGTACCCTAAAAAGTATCGAGATCTACTTGCAGACTCAGAAGAAGTACTTTCAAGAGGTGGAAGCTTGATTGTAGGTCCAGATGGGAATATAATCAAAGGTCCAATATGGGATAAGTCTGGAACACTGACAGCTAATTTAGATTTAGATGCATTGATCAATACTAAGCTCGATTTCGATCCAGCAGGACATTATAATCGACCTGATGTTTTTGAGTTTAAAGTTAATGGTCAGCCAGATATATTGAAGGAGTAACCTTACCCAAACCATCTTTTAAACTCCTTCACTCTATCCCTAGCAATTATGATCTCTTTATCTTTTGCTTGTGGGATCATTACTTTAAGACGGCTGTTAGAGTAGCTGATTACGTCAGAGATATGATCAATATTTACGATCTGCCCACGGTTGACCTTGTAAAATTTTAATGGATCTAATTCAGAATTTATATTATCAATAGTAAAGTCAATTGGATAAGATCGGCCCTCATTCGTTTGTAAACTAGTTACCTTATCGCTACTATAAAACATGACTATATCAGATATGTTAAAACTACGAAGCTTCTCTCCTACTTTAACTTTTATTCGGTGTCTGTAGTTTGGGTTTTGATTGTCTAGAAGTTTTGCTATGGCACTCATATCTAATGCAGCACTTTGCTGGTGCAAAGATTTGAACTTTGTAATCGCTACTTTTAAATCTTCCTTGTTAATTGGTTTAAGCAGATAATCAATACTATTTTGCTTAAATGCCTTGATGGCATACTGATCATAAGCTGTAGTAAAGATAATTGGGGTCTTTAGTTCTACATTTTGCAATGTCTCAAATACAATCCCATCACTCAAATTAATATCCATGAAGTAAACATCAGCATCATTACCTAGCTCAATTGTTCTGGCCAATTCCTTATTAGTATGTACTACACCTAATACTTTTATCTCTTGCTCTTCTAGGAGCTTTTTGATTCTCCGTGCCGCAACAGCTTCATCCTCTACTACTATGGCTTTTATCATAAGAGTGGAAGTTTTACTATGAATTCACTATTGTTTTTTATCACATCTACTTTCTTTTCAGTGAGAATACTATATCTATCCTTTATGTTCTCTAGCCCCACTTGGTTGCTCTTTACTAGTTCCGTCTTATTCCTAATATTGTTTGTGATAATTAGCATATCATTCTCTACATATAACTTTATAATCAGAGGATCTTCAGCATCAAATGCATTATGCTTGATAGCATTTTCTAATAATAATTGTAAAGTTAGAGATGGAATTTTTCTTTCTAGATTATCTGAGTTTATATTGCTTTGTAATTGTATTCCATTTTCAAATCTCATGAACTGTAATTCGAGATATCTTTTTGCAAAACCTAGCTCTTCTTCTAGCGTGCAGGTTTGTTCGTTTCTTTGTTCTAATACATATCGGTATATACTTGATAAGCCAGATAAAAAAGTTTGAGCCTTATCCTTATCCTCATCGATCAGCCCAGATAATACGTTGAAGCTATTAAATAAAAAATGTGGGTCAACATGAGCGCGAAGTGCATTTAATTCTGACGACAGCTTTTGTTGTCTTAGTGTATTACTTATTTCTTTTTGCAATTGTACCTCTTTAAAGAATCCAATTGCATGCATAATAGAAGTTACAAACAGAGTTATTGCAAATCCAATTATATAAAAAGGACTATGTGCTTTAGAAAATAAATAGTCTAAACCTTTACCTTTTATTCCAGCCCATAAAATAAGATCAAGCACAATTAATATAACCATAGTCATAACTATAGTTCCTAAAATTCCAATCACTGCTCTCAATCGTGGATTTTCGTCCCAACTGACCAACTTGTTGATGAAATCAAATACCCATATCATAGCAAAGGTCAAAGGGAATCCATAATAAGCATTATAGAAAAGCTGCTCTTTTAGAATTTCCCAGCTTAGACCTCCATGTATTGATATTTGAATTAATAGAGTGACCAGGAATATGGACAATACAATTGTACAGGCAGCTCGAATATCTTTATAAATATTATTCATTACAATTTTGTACAAACCCTTTTGCTTGTTCTAATCCATGACTTGGTGCAAATGGCTCACTTGATTTATCTTCTTTAAATTTAGGAATTATCTCTTTCATCTTTTTGCAGTATGGCTCCATATCTTGTCCAAAGAATGCAGCCTTACCACTATCGTATTGAATTTTGCCAACTATGACTCTAAGATTAGTATCATCTATTGCTATTGCTTTATTATGCAGGCCTTCTATTTTTGCAGCATACATCATTCCGTAAGTCGCAGGATCAAATGCCATGTAAGATGTATAAAGCATTGCCTCTAAACTGATTATCTCAGCGTTATTTTCTGATCTCTTATGTGCTTCGGCAACCAATATTTTTGCTCTCTCTAAATTATTTTCTCTTGCTTCTTTCTCGTTGAGGGCAAAAGATGTCCAGATTAAAGTATGTGCCGCATGGTAGGTTGGTAGCCAATTCCCCTTTTCTGATTGTGATATCCTTTCAAATAGAGCTATTGATTCATTAATCTTATTTTCTTCAATCATCTTGAAGGCCTGGGTCATTCCATCTCTATATTTAGATTGGGCAGTAAGCGTAATTGCTACTAGAGCTAATAAGGTCGTGATAAGTATTGTTTTTTTCATTGTTTAAAGTTTATGATAATTTCTAAATCGCTTGCTATAGTAAATTTTGAATCACCCCACGACGCTGGCCCAAACATGCCTTTAGCATCATTAGAGAAGGCATATGGCTCTTTTGGTATGCCCATGAAGTTTGCATCTAGATCTTCATTAGCATTGATATCATGGAACGTAGAGATAGCGTACTCGCCTTCAGGTAAATTTTCAAATACAACCTGTGCCTTTCCGTGATTGATTTCTGAGAACTTTGCATCTATATTTTCTTTCATCCATTTCCCTTTTGCATTATAAATAGCAAGCCTGACTGTGCCTTTATCATTATGTAGTCCAGTGATATTGACAGTTAAGTTTTTATGCTCAATCTGTTTTTGAGCAGATACATTTTGGACTACCAAAAGTCCTATTACAAAAATTATTACAAAATTTTTCATATCGATTAAGTTTATAAATTGTTTAATTGATTATTTAATTTGTTCTTACTGAGGGTTACGAAAAAACCTACAAAGAAGAATTGGTCATCATTTGGTCTTATCAATTGACTGTCAAAATATCCATTTCCGTCAGGTATACTCTTAAACTCATAACCGTATGAATTTTTAAATCTTGTCACATTATTGACAGATACAAAAAGTATCTTCTGTGGTGAGATAAGATATGCCCAACTCGTATTGATACTGTGATAATACTTAGATCGCTCACTCATGAATAACTGCATATTTGGATCATGGTAAGGCCTTCCACTTGCCATCTGATAGGTTAGACTTAATTGTGATTTCCAGTCATTCACAAAGTATTTTCCAACTACAGATAAGTTGTGTCGTGTGGAAAAACTAGTTGGTGTAGCAACAGGATAATTTTTGAATTTTCTTTGGTTCTCTAACCAGCTATATGAAATCCACATATCTAGGTTATCGATAACCTGATTGGCCCTGTAGAATAAATCTAGACCGTAAGCGTATCCGTCTCCGAGATTACCTAAAGTCGATTTTTCACCGTTTGTGATATCATAGCTTATAAGTTTGTCATACTGTTTATAATAAGTCTCAACCCTTAGAATCTGCTTAGCAGTTTTAAGATTGTAGTTAAGTATGTAATGTTTTGCGTTCTCGTGATCTAGTGAATTATTAAGAAGTAGATTTTCACTATCTACTTCTTGATTAAACCATCCATAAGATGCACTCACCTGTCCGTTTTTACTTAACTTCTGAGCGATGGTTACTCTAGGAAGTAGGTTGTAATTTGATAAAGCTGAATTGTATTCTAACCTTAATCCAGTCTTTATTGCTAGATTTTTATTGAAGAAATAATCAGTCTCTAGAAACCCACCTGCAATGTTTCGAGTAAGTTTATTTTGCGACTCATCATCGAGATAAGTTAATGTCTTTTTATTTTCTAAGTGCATAAGATCAATTCCGTAAGAAGCTGTTGATCTAGAGCTCATGATGGTTTTAGCGCCTACTCTAGCATGGTAGCCGAGCAAATAATTATTAGTAGAATATTCTTCATCTAATATTGAATTATCTCTATTTATGCCTGCGCTAATTCCTGCATTGATAGAAGTCCTCTCATTTATGAAGCTTAGGTAATTACTATTTCCGTAAATATTTTTGTTTGTAATTGCTATTCGCTGATTGTTGTCAGTAATAAAGTCAGATCGATTCAAACTTAAGTCTGATTTATCAACGGCGATGTAAGTTTTAAGTAATCCATTATTAGTCTTTAATCTATGGATTGCCTCACCAGAAAATCCTGCATAAGGATTTTCCCAATTGATCCTCGATGGAAATAGTTTATCATAAGGGGTCAGGTTTGTATATGATCCATTAAAACTTATAGATTGATCGACCCACTTTTGAGTATGTCCTAATCCTAAGCCTACTGACATTAGATTAATATTCGTTACTGTCTCAGCTGGCTCATCAATTGTCTGCATATCAAGTGCTCCAGATAGCGCCTGCCCATATGCTGTAGAATATCCTCCAGTAGAAAAACTTACTCCTTTAAACAGCATAGGGGAATATCTTCCGCGTGTTGGAGACCCACCGATAGTCCTTGTGTAAGGCGAGAAAACTCGTAATCCATCAATGTAAATTGCAGTCTCTCGAGCATCTCCTCCTCTCACAAATAGACGTCCATCATCAGCATTAGATTGAGTACCTGGTAGTGTCTGCATTGCAGCCATTACATCACCCATAGAGCCAGCTGTTGTCAAAATATCTAATGGCTTAAGTACCGCAACTTTACTATTGTCTCCTGCCTTAAAGGTGCTCGCAGTGATTTCTACCGCGTCTAAGGTCATAGCTGATTCTCTCAACGTTATTTTGAGGTCGATTAAGTTTTGCGGTAAGCCTTTTATGTTTTGTGTTTCATATCCTAGATAAGAAAACGACAATATTATTTCTGACTCTTCTGAGGTGTTAAAACTAAATGAGCCATCGACTTCACTAATACCTCCATCATAGGTTTCTAATACTGATATATTGGCTCCAATTATTGGCAATTGATTTTTGTCAGTGATTACGCCATTTATTTCTGACTGTCCCCACAGATGTATCTGAGTAATTATTAGGAGTAAATAAATAGGAAGCTTTTTCATTTAAAATATTTATGATTCAAATATGTAGGCAATTATGAGTGGCTCAAATTGGAAGTTGATGAATTGCCGAATAAGACATCTGAATCGTAATTCTCTTATATTTAAAGTCAACAAACCAACAAATACAGACTTATGAAGACGATGACTTGTAATCAATTAGGAGGTGCTTGTGACCACGAGTTTCGTGCAGAGACCTTTGAGGAGATAGCAGAAATGAGCAAGAAGCATGGCATGGAAATGTTTGGCAAAGGTGATGCTGC
>CALFUQ010000138.1 GCA_937929885.1 uncultured Saprospiraceae bacterium | reverse complement strand
AATGCTTATTGACGGTGGCGGTGATATTAGAGTGGGAGAGGCACCTCTTAATTCACCTGGCTGGGTCATAAGTCTTGATAAGGGTAAAAAATTAAGATTAGAAAATATAGCCATTGCATCGTCTGGTTCTACTTTCAAATTTATGGAGTGGGAAGGTCAGAGGTATTCTCATATCATAGATCCCAAGGTAGGATATGGAATAACTAATCCAAATACTATAACTGTGAAAGCCTCATCCTGTGTAATAGCCGATGTTATTGCAACTACTTATTCCATCGCTGGTAAAGAAGGAATTGCAGGTTTAATGGACCCACCTATTGATTCTTACATTGAGATAATCAAATAATTTATTCAAAATGTATAGAAACTAGGCACTTTACATTCTGAATTACAAATAGTTGTACCAATAAGCATGAAAATTATTCTCAAATAGATTATCTTATCCTCACAATCAATTATTGTAAAATGAATCAAAAAAATAGCAGAAGACAATTTGTCAAAAAAACTGGAGCAACCGTTTTAGGTTCCACATTAGGTTTTAATATTCTAACTGCCAATGGTTATAAGCACAAGATCAATTCGGATACGATTAAAGTAGGATTGATTGGTTGTGGGGGGCGTGGTACAGGTGCTGCTTTACAAGCAACCTTAGCTGATCCTAATGTTGTATTAACCGCAATGGGCGATGCATTCCAAGATAGACTAGATAAGTCATATGACAATCTATTGATAGAAAATGCTGATAAGATACTTGTAGATGGAGAGCATAAGTTTGTAGGTTTTGATGCTTACAAAAAGGTGTTAGAGACAGATGTAGATTTAGTGATACTTACGACACCTCCTTGTTTTAGACCTGCACATATCGAAGCTGCAATCGCTGCTGGCAAGCATATCTTTGCGGAGAAACCGATGGCAGTAGATGCGCCTGGTATCCGACGAGTTATAGCATCTGCTAAACTGGCAAAGGAGAAAGGACTTGCACTTATGTCTGGTTTTTGCTGGAGACATGATACACCTAAAGTAGATTCTTACAAAAGAATACTTGATGGTGCTATTGGTGATGTACATACTGTGTACAATACTTACAACACAGGAGCACTTTGGTCGCATGACAGAAAAGCGGATTGGAGTGATATGGAGTATCAATTAAGAAATTGGTTATACTACACTTGGATGTCTGGTGATCATATCATCGAGCAGGCTATTCATAGTATTGATTTGATGAGATGGGGTTTTGGAGATGAACTGCCTATAAGTGCTGTTGGCACAGGAGGGCGACAGGCAAGGACTGAAGCTAAGTATGGTAATATCTATGATCACTTCGCTACAGTGTTTGAGTATGCAGATGGCCGAAAAGGATTTCACATAAGTAGACAACAAAAGGATTGTTCACGAGCTTATCATGTAGAAATGTTAGGTTCTGGTGGTAGATCATATCTAGACGTATTTAGGAAACATGAGATTATGCCGACTGGAAAATCAAGCTGGCTATGGGAAGGGGAGAATACTAATATGTATCAAAATGAACACAATACACTTTTTGCTGGAATTAGGAAAGGTGAGTATTTTAATGATGGAGTAAGAGCTGCTGAGAGTACAATGATGGGTATACTCTCAAGAATGGTTGCCTATACGGGACAGACAATCACGTATGAAGATGCATTAAACTCCCAAGAGGTTCTTGGCCCAAACATAGATGACTATAATATGGATAAAAGCTGGCCAATGAAAGATGTTGCAATGCCTGGTATTACCAAATTTGTCTAATTAGAAATTCATGAATAGAAGATCTTTTATGTTTACTTCACTGGCGGCTTCTATGGCTGTCGGGTCAGAAGCTAAGTGCGCCACAAAAACATTAGCTCCGCTAGGCTTAAATAAAAAGAGCCTTAAGTGGGGTATGATAAAGGAAGATGGCATGTCGGTTTTAGATAAGTTTAAACTGGTTAAAGATTTAGGCTTCGATGGTATAGAATTAGATTGGCCAAATCCACTTAACGAAAAAGAGATTTTAGATGCTAGAGATAAGACAGGTATAGAATTACCAGGTGTGGTTAACTCATTGCACTGGAAGAAGCCATTTTCTTCACCTGATTCAACAGTTAGAAAGGAACTATCTGATTCCATGATTGAAGCTTTTCATAAGACTAAGCTTTATGGTGGGAATACTGTATTGTTAGTGCCAGCAAAAGTGGATGATAAAGTTAGATATGATGAAGCATGGGAAAGATCGACAGCTGAGATTAAGAAGTTATTACCAGAAGCTGAGAAAACTGGAATAAAAATAGCCATCGAAAATGTATGGAATAATTTCTTGCTTAGTCCAATGGAGGCTGCTAACTATATTGATCAGTTTGATAGTGAGATGATTGGTTGGTATATGGATGTGGGTAATGTAGTGCGCTACGGATGGCCTGATCAGTGGATAAGAATTCTTGGAAATAGAATAATTAAAGTAGATATAAAAGACTATAGTAGGAAGAAGCAAACAGATGAAGGTATATGGGAAGGGTTTAAAGTTTTACTTGGCGACGGCGATGCTGATTATGCTAAGGTCAATGTAGCTCTGAAAGAAATAGGATATTCTGGTTGGGGGTCTGCGGAGGTAGGAGGTGGTGATAGAGTAAGGCTTAAAGAGATCTCTGATCGGATGGATATGCTTTACGCCTTATAGGTTGAAAAATCAATATTCGATAGAATAATAATACACGGTCCATGGTCAATAGAATTGAACGTGCGTACATTCTATGGACTATAGATAGATGACTGAGGATTAAATTTTTATAAAAAATTTATATGATTAAAGTACTAGTAGCGGGTTGTGGTAATATGGGAGCATCCCACGCAAGAGCTTACCATAAAATGCCAGAGTTTGAGATAGTGGGTTTAGTAAGTAGAGGCGAGGAGAGTAGGAGTAAGCTGTCTGAGGAGTTAGGAGGATATCCGACTTTTAGTAGTTACGATGAGGCGCTTGCAGAAACAAAGCCTGATGCAGTATCTATCAATACCTACCCTGATACACATGCTGAGTATGTCAAGAAGGCATTAGCCGCTGATGCTCATGTCTTCTGCGAAAAGCCATTAGCTAATACAGTAGAAGAGTGCTTAGAAATCAAGGAATTGATCGAGAAAACTGGTAAGAAAATAGTTATAGGCTATATCCTAAGAGTACATCCAGCTTGGACGAAATTTATAGAAATTGCTAAGACACTAGGCAAGCCCTTAGTGATGAGGATGAATCTTAATCAACAAAGCAGTGGCGATACTTGGGATACGCACAAGAGTTTGATGGATACCATGTCTCCTATTGTTGACTGTGGTGTACACTATGTAGATATCATGAGCTTGATGACTGAAGCAACGCCTGTATCCGTAAATGCGATTGGTGCGCGATTAGCTGATGAGTTACCAGATGGCATGTATAATTACGGTAACCTACAAGTTAGATTTGATGATGGTTCAGTAGGTTGGTATGAAGCGGGCTGGGGGCCGATGATGAGTGAGACTGCATATTTTATAAAGGATGTTATAGGTCCTAAAGGATCAGTAAGTATAGTAGATAAAGGAAGCGAAAAGGGTGAAGGAGATTCTGATAATATAGACGATCATACTAGTGCAAGTGCATTATTAATTCATCATAGTCAGCTTAACCCTGATGGGACCTTTGCAAAAAAAGATGACCTAGTAGATACATCTAAAGACCCTGGACATCAGGGGTTATGTGATTTAGAGCAAGCATACTTTTTGAAAGCAATCAAAGAAGATATCGATCTGACCCAGCATCTAGATGATGCAATTAATAGCTTAAGGATTGTATTGGCTGCTGACGAGTCTTTTAAAACTGGCAAGACAGTAATGCTTTAAGGATTATGATTTTGTAGTGTAGTAATCACATGTACATACTACTCTGCCTTTATCTTCTACATTCCAGTTCTTATATATGATTTCGGACTCAATAGGCTTTACTTTTGCGCCTGTAAGATTGTAATAAGCTCTACCCTCATATGAAAAAATCCTACTCGAATCAATTTTAAAACCAGGCAGAATATTCACTTTCGACATTTTTAGAACAGTAAGTGTGTCTGTAGTTACTTGCTTTCCTGTATACCTAAACATAAATGCGCCGTTTTGAATTTTCTCCAGGACTAGATCATGCTTAAATGTTCTTTCAGTAGCCTTCAATATTTTATTCATCTTAAGCACATGTAACTTGGGGTCATCGTTGCTGATGTATGCATCATCAATATCTATCCATTTAGTGTCTGGTAGGATTACATTCATGTTGACTGTATCACAACCAACCTTTACTGAGGCAAACTCTTCCTCAAAAACATTTTTGCTAAAGTTTCTTCTGTGCACAGTACGGTCTTTGATTTTTTCACCACATGCGGAAACTGTTATCAGACTTATTAGAATAGAAAATAGATAGAACCTCATAATTGAGTATTGTTAATAGAATAACAATATTCTAGATAAGATTATTTTAAGCTAGATTTTTAGCTATCGTAAAATTGAATATGCTGCCACCGCTAGGATTGTCTTCAATCCAGATTTTACCAAGATGCCTTTCAACTATCTTTTTGCAAATAGCAAGCCCTATACCCGTCCCTTCAAAATCTTTTCTTGTGTGTAACCTTTTGAAGATCAAGAATACTTTTTCTCGATTAGTCTTACTAATGCCGATTCCATTATCCTTAACCGAAAACTGAAATTCTTTTGGTGATTCTATACAATCTATTATGATCTCTGCATCCTTTTCAGGAGAAACAAATTTCAGCCCGTTAGCAATTAAGTTTTTAAACACCTCTTTGATATGGGACTTGTTTCCAGTAATCTGTTTTGGAATATGATTGACTTTAATATTTGACTTGTGCTCAAAAAAGTCAAATTTTATAAGATTGCTTATGATCTCATCAAGCTCAAGTTTATCTGCTTTTAGTGGTTCGTTAGTTACCGATGATAATTCAAATAGATCTTTAATTAACTCTTCCATTTCGAAAGCTTGATTTTCTATAATACTGAGCATCTCTCTTTCTTGCCCTGAAATATTATCGCCTAGTTTGGAACTTAAAAGTTTTGAAAAATTCAAAATATTTCGCAATGGAGTCTTTAACTCATGTGAAGCTAGATGTGCGAAGTTTTCAAGTTGAAGATTACTATCGATGTAATTGCTCAACTCAACATTTTTGGTTTTTAGAAGATTTTTACTTTCTACTATTTTTGATTGATAATTAAAAAGGACGCTAAAGTAGTTGTAACCTACAATAAACAAAGCTGATAGAAGCCCAAAAGTAATTAAGCTTTCTACAAACAGCTGAGGCTGAATACTTTCAAAAATAGAAACTTCTACCTGATTGATAAAAAGAATACATGAGATAGCACAGACAACTGCATAGAAAAATCTTTTAAGAGGATCATGAAGGAAAAATATTGCAAGTGCTATTATCAGAGGGTAAATAAGTATCCCTGAGAGATAGTATATTCCACAAAATGGAGTCAAAGTAAATCCTATTACAAATCCATCCAAGAGCATATGAATTGCCCAATTTATATGATTATGTTTTGCTAATAGGAATGATGCTCCACAAATAATAAGAAACATTAAAGTAAAAACGGTTAATACCCATTGTTGTGAGTACAATGCCGTTACCAATATGACACAAGACGTGATTGCGCCTATAATTGCCAATTGCCTAATTAGCAACTCTAAGGGTATAATATGTTTGCTTTTGAGTGAGATATTAGAAGTTTATTTTACTTATGGCTTTTCTATTAATAAAAAGACACAATTAGAATAATACCCCCACACAAAATACTGTCCTATTTACTGTTAAGGATGTATTTAATCTTGTTAGTGTCTATATTACCTCCACATATTATCAAAACCACTGTTTTTCCTACATATTTTTGTTTGTTTTTAAGCAAAGTGGCGATAGTTACTGCAGCTGATCCTTCGATTATTTTCTTATGACTATTGAGCGCAAAGGCAATTCCATCTGCTATTTCGGGTTCTTCGGCCAGTAGGCAATCATCTATAATAGATTGACATAGTGGGAATGTGATAGAATCTGGTTCTATACCTCCAGCCGAACCGTCAGATAAAGTTTCTAGTTCTTCTGGCATATCCATGATTTTCCCAAATTTCAAACTCAGGGTCATCTCATGTGAGTTAGTAGGTTGACAACCTATAATTTTGGTGTTAGGATTAGTGGTCTTTAAGTAAGAACCTATGCCTGCGATTAGTCCACCACCACCAATTGTTACAAAGCAATAATCAATGTTGCTAATTTGTTTTTCTAATTCGATTCCAATTGTGCCCTGGCCAGCTATAATCTGTGGATCATTGTAAGGAGAGATCCATATTTTCCCTTCTTGTGTGGCTATAGATTTAGCATGTAGTTCTGTCTCAAGACTGTTATTTCCATAAAACTCTAAAGTGGCTGGATAATTCTTTAGTGCATTAATTTTTGCCTCAGACGCATGAGGAGGTAGATAGACTGTCCCTTCTAATTCTGCAATTTCTAATGCCCGAGAAAAACCTAACGCATGATTACCAGTAGAAGCGGTAATTACTCCTTTCATTTTTTCTTCTTCCGACAAGGATAGTAGCTTATTAAGACTACCTCTTGCTTTAAAGGAACCCGTATGTTGTTCGTTCTCTAATTTTAGATAGACCTGTCCTTTTATCAGTTTACTCAGTGGTCTTGATAGTAGAAGTGGAGTAGTAAGTGTATGAGGTCTTATTCTATTTTCGGCTAATAGAATTTCGTCATAGATATCTGATATCGAATAGGTTTTGTTTTCCATGCTTAGACTTTATTCAGATCTAAAATTCTTCCAGGATTTAAAATGTTATTAGGGTCAATTGTTTTCTTCAAACTAATCATAAGTTGTATTTCATCTACCGATCTCGAAATTGGTAAGTAAGCCTTTTTGTCTAAGCCTATTCCGTGTTCAGCGGAGACGGACCCTCTAAGCTTAGCAAGTGGAGCATAAACGATGTCGTTAATTTTATTTTTAAGATCACGATCCAGCGAACTCTTCATTACAATAAAATGAATATTGCCATCTGCTAAATGACCAAATGCAAAAGCTTTTATGACTTGATCAATGGTCTTTAATTGCTGGATAGTGCTTTCAACATATTCACTAATTTTATTAATTGGTAGACTGATGTCAAAATGTTGATCATAACCTGGTCCAGCTTTCATGACACTGACATCCTCTCTAATATTAAAAAACCAATTATGATCACTTGCTGAATTTGCAATAACAGCATCTAATATTAGTTCTTGATTGATTGCAGTTTCTAGTACTTCGCTAAAATGTGTGCTATCCTGATCTGGGTAACCACCTAACGCTTCTATAAGTACGTAATATTTGTACTGGTAATCTAAAGGAGGAGCAAGTGTAGATGGGGGCGAAGTGAGTGTTTTGTAAGTAGAATTCCACATAACTTCAAAACATGATAGCTTGCCACCTAATGCTTTGTCAGCATACTTTAGAAAACCAGTAAGCTTCTCAAAATTATTGAATCCTACAAATGCACAGTTTCTGCTACTTGGTTTTTCTCTTAATCTAAGTACAGCTTTGGTCACAATAGCAAGCGTTCCTTCTGACCCAATAAACATATGTTTTAAATCGTAGCCAGAATTATCTTTGATTATCTTTTTCATGGAATTTATGACAGTACCGTCCGCTAAAACAGCCTCGATGCCCAAGACCTGATTTCTTGTCATCCCATACTTCAGTACACGCATTCCTCCAGCATTACTTGATATGCAACCTCCTATTTGCGCTGATCCTTTGGCTCCAAAATTTAATGGGAAAAGCATATCTTTTTCATCGGCGGCATTTTGTACATTTTCTAGAATAGCACCAGCCTCTACCGTCATAGTTCGCGAAGTTTCATCTACTTCTAAGATGTTATTTAAGCGTTCTAAGCTTACGACTATATCTTTGGAATCAGATATAGTCGCTCCTACAAGGTTTGTCAGTCCGCCATGCAAGATTATAGTCTGTTTATGCTCATTGCAGATCTTGCAAATCAACGATACGTCTTTCGTAGACCCAGGTAGTATAACCGCTTGAGTATTAAGCGGCTCATCCATCTGCCAGATGTGTGGGTATCTATCTTTAAGCGAAGCTCCAAGTACCACTTTTTCATCACCTAATTGCTTAATAATTTTTGAAAGTGCTTCACCCATTTGAGTCTAAACTATTTATTACGACTTTCCACGGTCTGATTTCGTAACGGCTTATTAAGCCTTGTTTCACATAAGGGTCATTCGCTACGAAATCTTCTATGATTTTCACATTATCAACTTTCCAAACGATTATAGCTTGATCTGCAGGATCAGCCAGTGCGCCACCGAGCACAACATGATTATTGTCAACTTCTTGATTTAAAAGAGAAAGATGTTGATCTCTAAAAGGAGCTCGCTTTTCAACGTAATTGTCAATCGTATGATAAAAAAGTAGATAGTACATTAAGTTTTTATTTAAAACCCAAATTACGATTATTCATTCCCTTTGATTAATTCTTCTAGTAGGAGATTTGATTATTTTAGAATTAATTTATAGCTACCAATCAAATTGGATTAACTTACTAGTACTAATTTGTAATTATGAACGTCAAGATATTTTCAACACTACTTGTAGTGGTTAGTACCTTAATTATTATAAAATCAT
>CALFUQ010000137.1 GCA_937929885.1 uncultured Saprospiraceae bacterium | reverse complement strand
TTTCAAACTTTTTAAAGACGCGAATTATGATGATAAATGCATAGGTTTAATTGCATGGATGCATACTTTTTCTCCAGCCAAGATGTGGATCAAAGGATTAAAGATTCTACATAAACCAATGATGCATCTCCATACTCAATTCAATTCAGAAATTCCATGGAATAAAATCAATATGGATTTTATGAATAGAAATCAATCAGCTCACGGGGGGCGAGAATTTGGATTTTTAAATACTCGGATGCGATTAAACCGAAAAGTAGTTGTTGGCCATTGGAAGGATGAAGTAGTAATGGGTAGCATAGGAGTTTGGACTAGAGCCGCTGCAGCATATGCCGATAGTCAAAATATGAAAGTCGCGAGGTTAGGAGACAACATGAGGCAAGTGGCCGTTACAGAAGGGAATAAAGTATCTGCTCAAATTCAATTTGGATATGAAGTTAATGGTTATGGTTTGGGTGACCTTGCAAAGCATATTAAAGCGATTAAGAGTAGTAGTATTAAGGAATTAGTCGATACCTACTTAACTACCTATGTGATAAGTAATTCACTAACTAAAAAAGGATCAAAACATAACGCTCTTAAAGAAGCAGCCAGAATAGAATTAGGACTAAGGAGTTTTTTGAAGGAAGGAGGCTTTACCGCTTTCACAGATACGTTTGAGAATCTCCATGGTCTAGTTCAGTTGCCAGGAATTGCAGTACAACAATTAATGGCTGATGGGTATGGATTTGGAGCTGAGGGAGATTGGAAGACTGCCGCACTTGTGAGGACTATGAAAGTTATGGCTTCAGGATTACCAGGTGGTAATTCATTTATGGAAGACTATACATATCATCTTAACGATGACGGACTGGTCTTAGGTGCTCATATGCTTGAGATATGTCCCAGCATTGCAAAGTCGAAACCGAGTTGTGAGATTCATCCATTGGGGATAGGAGGGAAGTCTGCACCGGTGAGATTAGTATTCGAAGCAGCTACTGGTCCAGCACTCAATGCATCTATGATTGATTTAGGTGATAAGTTTAGATTACTAGTAAACACGGTTGAGGCAATCGAACCGCCAAATAAATTACCAAAGTTACCTGTAGCTAGAGCACTATGGACACCACATCCTAATCTTAAGATTGGGGCACAAGGATGGATACTCGCAGGCGGTGCTCATCACACTTGCTATAGTCAAAACCTATCGGTCGAACATCTTGAAGACTATGCTGAGATGTGTGGGGTGGAACTAGTTTTAATTGATCAGGATACTAAAATCAGATCATTTAAGGAGCGGCTTAAGAACCTCGGTAATTAGTATTTCAATTTGACAAGTTCATATTTTTGACTGCAAAATTTGCAGCTCTGGCACTCAAGGCCATATAAGTCAAAGAAGGATTTTGCACGCCTGTAGAACTCATACTAGAACCATCAGTCACAAAAACATTTTTGCAATGATGCAATCTAAATTGTTCGTCTACCATTGATTTTTTTTGATCAAGCCCCGAGCGAATGCCACCCATAGTATGTATGTCAAGTCCAGGTGCTTGTTTACTGTCATGACTTTGAATATTGATGCAGCCACTAGATTCCAACATTTTCGTTCCCTCCTTTAAAAAATCTTCAAGTAGCAGCAAATCATTTTCGTCGTAGTCAATATCAACCTCCAATAATGGGATCCCCCACTCATCAAATTTTGATTGACTAACTGTTACTCTATTTGTCTCTTTAGGAATTGTTTCTCCTTGCATCATCATATATACAGACCAAGGACCTGGCCTTGACAGTTTATGCTTATATGCTTTGCCAAATTGATCACCGTCCACCTGACGATCCCATGATTTACGAGAAGCAGAGAAAAATGTCATGTATCCTCCCTTAAATTCTCCTTCATTACGATGTACATTGCTAAAGTTAGGAATCATGACAGACGTAGGTCGACGACCAAAATAGTAGCTATCTAAATGCTCAGGAAACTCTGCTGTTAACGATCCTCTGTAATTATGAAATGCCAAATATCTACCCAATACATCATCGTCATTTGACAATCCATTTGGAAAACGTTTTGATGTTGAATTCAATAATAGAAGATTGGAATTTAAGGACCCTGCGTTCAAAAAAATAACGTCGGCAAAGTAGTACTTCTCAGTTTTATTGATTCTGTCTATCACCTTTACTCCGATTGCCTTCTTCAAATCATCATCGTACAAAATGGAATGAACGACACTATCAGTTTTAATTTCAAGAAAACCTGTTTTTTCTGCCCACGGGATGGTAGATGAGTTAGAACTAAAATACCCTCCATAAGGGCAACCTCTATAACATAAATCCCGAGCTTGGCATTTCCCTCTTCCTTGTTTTAGATGAATCTCACGTGGTTCGGTCAGGTGAGCGCATCTGCCAATTATGGCATGGCGATCTGTAAATTTCTCATTTATATGCTTTGTAATCTCCTTCTCTGCTTTGTTCATTTCCCATGCAGGAAGCACTTCACTATCAGGCAGCACATCCAGACCATTTTGCTCGCCACTGATACCCACGAATTGTTCGACATGACTGTACCAGGGTGCAAGGTCTTCATAGCTAATTGGCCATGGAATTGAATAACCATCACGGGCTGGATTTTGGAATTCAAATGGACTCCAGCGTTGGGTTTGCCTCGCCCATATTAGTGATCGTCCACCTAATTGATATCCTCTAATCCAATCAAAAGGTTTCTTTTGGATGTAAGGATGCTCGTCGTCCTTTACAAAAAAATGTTCTGTTGTATCATCAAATGCATAACAGCGGGAGGCGATAGGATTTTGCTTTTCAAATTCGTATGGTAAATGGCCGCGATTATCAAATTCCCATGGATCTATAGCTGCTGTTGGATAATCTTTTATGTGCCTTACATCGCCTCCGCGTTCGAGTATAAGCGTCTTCACACCTTGATCACATAACTCTTTTGCTACCCAACCTCCACTTATACCTGATCCTATTACAATGGCTTGATAAGTATTCTCTGATGTACGATAAGATTCATTCATATCGCCCATGACTTTTGATTGTTATCAGATAAAATATCTCCATCATATTTTCCTGGGACAGCCGCAAACCGTAAGGCTTTTGTCATGCCTTCCATAGAGCTGAAGTAAGCGAATAAGATTATTGATTTTAATTCTTGATAGCCCTTGTCGCCTAACCCTTCAAATCTATTTAGTTGATCGACTAGCTCATCTTCTGAAAGCCTGTGGAATGGTTTTGCAAAATTATTTTGTGAAATTTTGCTCAGCTTGTTAAGTGTATTTTTGATATCACTTTGAAAATCTTTTGACTTACAAATTGGAATGTATCGATCAAGGAAAGAAGCTACACCAGCTGTTTTGGCACCTGGAGATTCCTCGCTATCTGGCAAGATTGTTTCGGATAGGTTTGATAAAAATTGAAAAGAGTCTTGGTGAAAAAATAACGGTTTATAATTGTTATCCTCGCAAGCGATAATGCTAATTCCTCCTACAGAGA
>CALFUQ010000136.1 GCA_937929885.1 uncultured Saprospiraceae bacterium | reverse complement strand
ACCATATCTGCAAAATATCCTTCTCGTAGATATCCCCGTTCTTTCAATTTAAAACAGATTGCTGGTGCGTGGCACATCTTTTCTACAATTCGCTCTAAACTGATTCTGCCATCTCGATAATGATTAAGCATAAGGTTTAAGCTATGTTGCACAAGTGGTAAACCTGATGGCGCTTTTGCATACGGCCTAGCTTTCTCAGCTTTTGTGTGAGGAGCGTGATCCGTAGCAATTATATCAAATCGATCACTTAGTAAGGCTTTCCATAATGCGGCTTGATCTTGAGGTGTTTTGATCGCAGGGTTACATTTAATCTTATTTCCTAGCGTTGCGTACTCGTCAGAATTAAATGATAAGTGATGGACGCATACTTCTGCAGTTATCTTTTTATTCTTAAGTTTTTTTCTATTCGTAAACAGTGCTACTTCTTCAGCTGTGGATATATGCAGTATGTGTAATCTTGTGCCATGCTTCTTTGCTAGCTCTACTGCCATTGCAGATGATTTGTAGCAGCCTTTAGTGTTACGTATAATTGGGTGCATCTCTGCTGTCAGGTTAGCTTCTCCATACTTCTTCTTTGCCTTCTCCATATTCTTGCGTATTGTGGCTTCATCTTCACAGTGGGTAGCAATTAGCATATCTACTTTCGAGAATAAATTATTGAGTGTCTTCCTATTATCTACCAGCATATTACCAGTACTCGATCCCATAAAGATTTTAACTCCACAGACATTAGCAGGGTCAGTTTTAAGCACCTCTTCTACATTCTCATTAGAAGCACCCATGAAGAAGGAATAGTTTGCATGAGAGGTTTTAGCGGCTATGTCATACTTCTTTTGCAGCTCTTCTTGTGTTGTGGCTGTAGGTTTTGTATTAGGCATCTCCATGAATGAAGTAGTCCCTCCTGCTACTGCCGCAGCTGATTCCGTTGCTATGTTGGCTTTATGAGTAAGCCCAGGCTCTCTAAAATGTACCTGATCATCTATCACTCCAGGGAAAAGATGCAAACCTGAGCAGTCCTTTTCTTTGGCTTCCTTCCTTCTAATATTACCACCTACCCTTTCTATTCGATCGTTGATAATCAGTACGTCCCCTTGGATAATAGTACCTTCGTTGATAATCGTTGCGTCTTTTAGTATCGTTTTCACTGCTCTAAGTTTATTTTGTGCTAAGCTAAACAGTAAAATATAATTAAATACTTTTGCCACCAGATTAAGTAATCATGACCGAAAAAAAAATTGGAATACTAGGAGGGGGCCAGCTAGGCAAGATGCTCTGTCAAGCTGCAAGTAAGATGAGCTTGGATATAAGTATTCTCGATAATTCTAAATCGTTTCCAGCGGGTCAGATCTGCACACAATTTACTGAGGGAGATATCAAAGATGCAGAACAGGTAAAGGCATTCGGTAAAAACCTAGACTTAATTACAATCGAAATAGAATCAGTAAATACTGATGGGTTAAAATCGCTCTCAGATCAAGGAAAAGATGTATACCCTCAACCTGAAATAATTGATATCATAAAAGATAAAGGACTGCAAAAAAACTTTTATGACAAGCATGGTATCCCAACATCACCATTCAAAATTTATGATGATAAATCAGAAGTTTTAGAAGGTATTTCTAAGGGAGAAATTCAATACCCATTTGTACAAAAATTAAGACAGGGAGGTTATGATGGTCGAGGTGTACAAGTAATTAAAAGTGCTGAAGCTATTGATAAACTTTTTGATGAGCCGAGTGTCATAGAATCAATGATTAAAATAGATAAGGAACTATCGGTTATCGTTGCTCGCAATTTAAATGGAGAGACAAAATGTTACCCTCCTGTTGAGATGATATTTAACCATGAGGCTAATCTGCTTGACTATCAAATTAGTCCCGCTCAGATAGATGAAACTTTATCTTCGACAGCTATTGATATAGCAACGAAAGTCGCATCAAGCTATGGTATTGTAGGTTTACTGGCAGTAGAGCTATTCCTAGATCAAGAAGGAATGATACTGGTTAACGAGGTAGCTCCAAGGCCTCACAATAGCGGTCACCACACTATAGAAGCGTCTGTAACATCACAGTACGAGCAGCATCTAAGAGCTATCTTAAACCTACCCCTCGGAGATACTGAACTTATAAGCAATTCGGTATTGCTAAATGTGCTTGGAGAAAAAGGCTCGACAGGAGATGCTATCATCTCAGGACTTGATGCTTGCTTAGCTATAAAAGGCGTTAACATTCATCTTTATGGCAAGGCTATTAGCAAGCCATTTAGAAAGATGGGCCACGTTACCATTATTGATGCTGATTTGCAGACCGCAATCGAAAAATCTAACTTCGTAAAAGAAAATCTAAAAGTATACGCCAATGGCTAAGCCAATCGTAGGTATCATCATGGGCTCAGACTCTGATCTTCATATTATGAGTCAAGCATCTGATATCTTGTTTGAATTTAATATCCCTTATGAAATCACAGTGGTGTCAGCACATAGGACACCAGAGCGTATGATGGATTACGGGAAGACTGCTGTCAAAAAAGGACTTAAAGTAATTATAGCTGGCGCTGGTGGAGCAGCACATCTACCAGGGATGATTGCCGCAATAACTCCATTGCCAATAATCGGTGTACCTATTAAGTCTTCTAACTCTATCGATGGATGGGATTCTATACTTAGCATCCTACAAATGCCTAATGGAGTACCTGTAGCAACGGTAGCTCTTAATGCAGGAAAGAATGCTGGAATACTTGCTGCAAGTATTATCGGCTCATCTGATAAATCAGTGCTCAGAAAACTATCTAGTTATAAAAAGAAAATGGCTAAGGCTGTTTTAGCGAAAGCAAAAAAAGTAGAACAAGCAGATAAAAGATAAATGGCCCAAACTTGCGCTTGAGCCATTATACATTCTGTATAGTTAATTAACTTTTTATCTAATAGTAACTTGGAACTCTACCCTTCTGTTTAAAGCTCTTCCTCTAAGTGTGTTGTTATCAGATATTGGTTTAGTCTCTCCATATCCTGCATAATTCATCCTATCAGCGGATACACCTCTTGTTTTGATGTAATCATGACAAGCTTTAGCTCGTCTCTCAGAGAGGCTTAGATTAGCTCCAGCACCACCTGTATTATCAGTATGACCGTTAACCATAAGATTATAATTTGGATACTTCTTCATGATATCAGCAATCTGATTTAGGATTGCGAATGATTCAGACTTAATAGTAGACCTGCCAGTATCAAACTGCACTGCTCTCATCGCTAAATCAAGTGTCTGCCTATCCTGTGCCGTTAGACCAGGACAACCTTGGCTATCAATTGGCCCTGCTACTGTAGGGCATCTATCTCTACTGTCATCTATTCCATCACCATCAGTATCTGGACATCCTCCATATACTTTAAGACCCGAACTACTTGGACACTTATCTTCAAAATCTGGCACTCCATCACCATCTCTATCTGGGCAGCCGTCTGTTGCAAGTGTGCCTTTAGAGTTAGGGCATCTATCTTTATCATCAGGTACACCATCTCCATCAGAATCCGCACCAGGGCAACCATTGTTGTCTACACTCCCTGGTATGTCAGGACAGTTATCTATGGCATTAGGGACTCCATCATTATCAGTATCTGCGTCAGGGCACCCTTTATTGGTACTAGTACCAGCCATATTGGGGCATTCATCATCTTTATCAGAGACTCCATCGCCATCTGTATCTGGACATCCATTCATTTCTTTAGTACCTGCTTGCTGAGGACACTCATCCTCAAAGTCAGCAACCATATCACCATCAGCATCAGGACATCCATTAAGTTCTGCAGGTCCTGCAGACTGTGGACAAAGATCTACATCATCAGCTAGCCCGTCACCATCAGAATCAAGAGGGTCAATCATTTTATTCATTGTAGAATCTACTTTTCCAAACAAGTAAACAAATCCTAGGGCATGATGAAAGTTATCTCTATCGTCACTTAACGATTTTCTATATTCTGATTGCCAATTGATATAAGCATTTTCAGCAATTTTAAAATTAAGACCTCCACCTACGGGTATCTGTAAGTTTCCTTCACCTTCATGCGTTTCTGCCGTGAAGCCAAGTCCACCTAAAAGATATGGAACCACTTTACGCCCTGGCTCATAGAACTGGTAGTTAACCTTCGCATCTAATCCTATCAATGTTTTATGTGAATTGATCACATCATCTTCATCTTGTACGATTCCAACTTTCAGAGGGATATTAAGATTAAGGTTTGTACCAAGCGTCTTGTGATAGCCAATCTCAAAACCAGGATGGTAACCAGTGAAATCAGTTATGTCGCCATCAGTTATATTGAAAGTCTGATAATCAAGCAGCAATGCTTTAAAAGAAATTCCAGTTTTGAGCTCAGGTGTCTGAGCACTGGATACAGCTATAAAGCATAGAAAAAATAGGGCAACTAAGTATTGTCTCATCAACTTGATATTATTATCAATTACATATAAAAGAATTTGCAAATATATCAAATAAATCGGTCATCTCAGTTCTTCACTAGGCCTACAATAACACTTTAAGTGTCAGCTACTTTACAATTGAAAATCTACTAATTAGAGGCCTAAACTATCAGATTTTGACGATTAGAGGATGTCGTCAAAGGTTCTTAGATTGAAATTTTCTCAAAGAATCCTGTTTGTCTGTTTTTCTTGACGTTATCCCACGGAAAGTATCTGCCATTCATACTGATATAAACTCCTGGAGCTAAAGTCTGCACAAAACCTAGACTACTCCCCATATTAAAAAACCCATCTGATGAAGTCCCAAATGCATACGGAATCATTGCTCCTGTTAAGACAATCGTCTTATTAGCAATATTTGCTTCTGATAAAACCTTAGCGGTATTTACCATTGTGTCAGTGCCATGCGTGATAATTATTTTATCAGTTTTAGTAGATTGGCAATTATGCCTTATAATCTCCCTATCGGCATCTGTCATCTCTAAACTATCGATCATCATAAGTGTCTTCACATCAAGACTTAAGGTACATCTACCTCTAGCAAACATATCATTAAGATGAGTATCCTTAAAATACAGTTCACCCGTGATGAAGTTATATTCTTTATCAAATGTCCCTCCTGTAATAAAGACTTGAATGAACTGATCTTCCATAATTTTAAATTAGATTTCAAATATAATTTACTATTCACAAAATCAGAATAAACTTACTTTTACTCAATACAAGTCTATGATCTTATGAACAGGAAAAAGATACTATCTGATAGAGTCCAAAGGATGCAAGAGTCTGTTACACTAGCAATGGCACAAATGGCAAGAGACGTGGCTAATGAGGGCAATCATGTGATTTCTTTAAGTTTAGGTCAACCTGATTTTGACACTCCTGATCACATCAAAGAAGCTGCTAAAAAAGCGCTAGATGAAGGCTATACTAAGTATACTCCAGTAGCAGGTCTGCTAGAACTCAGAAAAGCTATCGTGCACAAGTTTAAAAGAGATAACAACTTAGACTTTGAACTTAACGAGGTAACTGTAGCAAATGGAGCTAAACAGACTATATACAATATCTGTCACGCTATGCTCGATCCTGGAGATGAAGTAATAATCTTTACTCCGTACTGGGTGTCTTATTCTGCTATAGTCACCCTTGCAGGTGGAGTTGTGGTATCTATCAGCGCTGGGATAGAGGACGATTTCAAAATAAATGCCCAACAACTAGAAGATGCTATTACGGATCGTACAACATTAATTCTGTTTTCTTCTCCATGCAATCCCACAGGGTCTGTCTATGGTTACGATGAACTAGAAGCTATAGCCAATGTAGTGGCTAAACACGAAGACATTCTAATCATTTCTGATGAGATCTATGAACATATTAATTTCACTGGCAAGCATGTTTCCATTGGTTCTTTTGATGTCGTGAAAGACCGCACTATTACAGTCAATGGAATGTCTAAAGGATTTGCAATGACTGGGTGGAGAATCGGATATATGGGCGCTCCTGCATGGGTGGTAGCCGCATGTAACAAGATTCAAGGGCAATGTACTTCTGGTGCATCAGCATTTGGGCAGATGGGAGCGGCGCATGCATTATTAGCTGATATGAAACCTACAGAAGACATGAAAGCCGCTTTCCTCAAGCGAAAGAAGATGATTTTAGAACTGGTTAATGACATACCAGGCATTGTGAGTAATGATCCTGAAGGAGCGTTTTATATTTTTCCAGATGTAAGTGCTTTATTTGGAAAATCTAATGGGACAGAAACTATCAATAATACAGATGACTTCGCTATGCAATTACTTCGAAATGGGCATGTTGCCCTTGTCTCTGGATCATCGTTTGGCAATGATAATTGTGTAAGAATATCTTATGCTTCGTCAGAGGAAGATCTCCGCGAAGCGTTTAAAAGGATAGATAAATTTGTTAGGAGTTATGCTTAAGATTAGCCTTCCTGATACGTTTGGCTACTTTTTGTTCTTGCTTTAGAAATTTAGTTTCGACATGAACTTCTTTGTATTGTTCGAATAGTTCATCTTTCCATTCTTGATTGATGTCAGGGTCTGCTTCGAAAGCTGTCCGTTGCCTAAATGCTTCATAGATACTTACGGCACATGCAACAGAAATATTCAAACTCTTGACAAAACCTACTTGTGGGATTAAGAAATTACCATCACTCATACTGCGGGCAGGAGGCGATAACCCTTTTGATTCATTACCAAATAATAATGCAGTGGACTTCTTTAAATCGAGTGCATACAGATCTTCTGATTTATCAGTTAATGCTGTACCTAAAATCCTATCATATTTTTTCCTTACTTCCGCAAAGCAAGTTTTTACATTTTCGAAGTAATGGATTTTTACCCACTTGCTGGCACCTGTAGAACTAGATTTGCCAGGCTCAATATTTTTACCTTCACTAAGTCTATTATCTGTGTAGATGATGTAAATCTCATGGATGCCTACAGAATCACATGTCCTCAAAATCGCTCCAATGTTGTGAGGATTATGTACATTTTCTAATATAACTGTGAGATCTTGCTGCCTATGATTAGCGACTTCTTTTAATCTTTCGATACGAGTGTCAGTAAGATCCATTAGGGCTAGCTGACTACTTTAATCGTTTGAAGGCATTCTGCTTAAACGCTACTATATCTAGGTACTTGTTACCATAGTAATTGATATTTTCGAAATTATCTTTATCCAGATCGTCGGATTTAAATAACTTCTCAAGATTATAGGAGGTTTGCAAATAGTCATGCTCATCATCTTCTATATGAAACTGAAAGTTCCTACCATACTCATTAAGACTCCGACCTATATACATCATTACATCATACCCTTCATAAGCATCGGTGGTAGGTAAGGCAGCATATTTTGCATAATACGCTCTTTCAAAATTTATAATTTCCTCATCGTCTTGATCTACAAACTTTGACATGCAAATATGCATGTTTAGACTTTTGTAAAAATTATAAGTAGTTCTGTCAGAATCTTTCATTATCGGCATGCCATATACAACTACATCTTTTGTTCCTTTCTCAATATTTATTCTTCTCAGACAATTGTAAATAAATCGCTCATCTTTAGAAGAGTAGTTTGGTATGATGAATGCCGTAGTTTGTACAGGACTAAATAATAAAGAATCAAATGCTGTTTCTCCTACCATTAAAGAATCTTCATCAACAGTAAATTCTCTAAAAGGAGCTTCTTGCTGAAAGTATTTAAATCTTCTTTCGTCAGTACTATTCCTACCCAGCAATATGACTTGATCGCTCTCAAAGTTCTCTGCTGCATGCTCTGCAATTTTATAATAATGATCGTAAAGTCCTGGAATCAACTGGATATAATATGGGTTCTGTGATGTGATTTTAGAACTAGATTTCCATGGAGATACGACTGTGATCTCTCTTTCTTTTCCAAAAGTTGCAATCTTATTAAGCTCTTTTGTATCTCTTGGTCCTATGATAACATCAGAATTCCTTACCTGGTAACCGTCCAATAGATTATTGAGATCTTGGGTTTCTGTATCATATACATTGACATTAAGACTTACACCTTCTTGCTCTAATGATTCGAATGCTAGCATCGCTCCAGCATAAAAATTCACAAACTTATTATCATCTAAATCGGGATTAGCTCCACCGCCATTACTAAGCTTGCTAGCGTCTATAGGCATGAGTAAGCTAACATTGTATTGTGGTTTTTTATCCAGGTCAGGCGCTGATGGTGTTTCGTTTATTATGGGTGCTATGTCTTCCTCCGAAACTTCTGTCCAGACCACAGTATCTATGGTCTCAGCAATTTCTGGTTGGTTAGGTTTCTCTATGATTACTCGGTCACTACTCGTAGGTTTTTGTAGTACAGTCTTAGTAGTACAACTACCTAACAATAGAATAATCGCGAAGAAAGAAAAGAGAATTTTATTCCCACTCAATCGTGGAAGGTGGTTTAGTACTGATATCATAGACTACTCTATTTATACCTTTTACATTATTAATAATCTCACTGGAAACAGTAGCAAGAAATTCATGTGGCAATTTACTCCATTCTGCGGTCATACCGTCTACAGAGTCTACACTTCTTAACGCAAGCGTGTATTCATAAGTTCGTTCATCTCCCATAACTCCCACTGATTTTACTGGCAATAGGATGGTTCCAGCTTGCCAAACCTTATCATATAGCCCAGATTTCTTGAGATTACTGATGAATATGTGGTCTGCTTCCTGATTTAGCGCGATTTTTTCTTCGGTCAATTCTCCTAGTATTCTGATAGATAAGCCAGGTCCTGGAAATGGATGACGGCCTAATATTGACTGTTTGATATTAAGCGCTTTACCTATTCTCCTAACCTCATCTTTGAATAGCGTTCGCAATGGCTCAACTATTTTCAGACCTAATTTCTCTGGCAATCCACCTACATTGTGATGTGATTTTATCGTTGCAGAAGGACCATGCACAGACAGAGACTCTATGACGTCAGGATATATAGTACCCTGCCCTAACCATTTAATACCGTCTATTTTCTTCGCTTCTTCTTCGAATACTTCTATGAAAACTCGCCCTATAATTTTACGCTTGGTCTCTGGGTCTGACTCACCTTTTAATTCAGATATAAATTTATCAGCAGCTCTTACTCCTGTCACATTAAGGCCCATGTCATTGTACGACTCGAGGACTTCTTCAAATTCATTTTTTCGTAGCAATCCATTGTCTATAAAAAAGCAAACCAGGTTCTCACCAATAGCTTCGTGTAGCAATACCGCTCCAACAGTGGAATCTACTCCTCCTGAAAGCCCCATAAGTACCTTCTCGCTTCCTACTTGTTGCTTAAGGTCTGCAACGGTGGCATTTATAAATGACTCCGAAGTCCACGTCGGCTTTATACCGACAACCTTAGTCAAGAAATTTTCTAAAATATCTTTACCTTGAATACTATGACTTACCTCTGGATGAAATTGAATACAGTAAATAGGTTTATCGTAATCTCCTTCTTTTGATTTGTAAGCTGCAATTGGGATACTATCTGTTTTTGCAATCACTTCAAAACCTTGAGGTACATCTAAAACCGAATCTCCATGAGACATCCACACCTGACTATCCTGGTCTACAGACGTGAAAAAGCTATCAGATGTGTTTTCAATTTTAAGACTTGCCTTACCGTACTCTCTATGTCCTGCACTTTCTACCCTACCACCTAAAGTCTTAGCGATATACTGTGCACCATAGCAAATACCTAAGATTGGATAATGATTTAACAGTGGTTTTAAGTCTATGTCGAGTCTATCTGATTGATTGACTGAGTACGGACTACCTGCTAATATGACTGCTTTTATTGTGTCGTCAAGTTCTGGTAATTTGTTGAATGGATGAATTTCACTATAGCAATTTAGCTCTCTGATTCTGCGCGCTATTAATTGGGTGTACTGAGAACCAAAATCAACAATAAGAACCTTACTATCCATCCTTTTAATTTTTGAAAAAATCGACCTGCTTAATCGACGAGCCCTCTACCTTCTTTCTTGACCTTACCTTCTTCTACTAGATCTTTCATCAGCTTGTCTAATACACCATTGATAAAGTCTTTACTCTTAGCAGTGCTATACATCTTTGCAACTTCTACAAACTCATTGAGCGTAACTTTTGTTGGAATCGTCGGAAAATGAATAAGCTCTGTAATAGCCATCTTAAGAATTATCATATCAAGTACTGCTAACCTTTCGTGGTCCCAATTTTTTAGACTTGGTTTTATAATCGTGAGTAATTCTTTATCTCCTTTATGGGTTTGCTTAAGCAAAGTACTTCCGAAATCTTTGATCGTCTCTTCTTCAGGAAAATGAACGTCATAGAATTTAGGATCACTAGCTGGCAGTATCTTTACACTCTTTTTAAATGTCCCTACAACTACTGATTTATCATCTATCCAATTAGAAAAATTATCTTCCATCAACTCGTTAAAGAATTCATCTTTACGGCAATAGCGATATAATTCTAAGATTATATCTAGGTGATCTTGTTTTTCGCTTTTCTTACCTAGGTAGGCTATATACTCTTCTGTCTTAGCAAAGCCGTCATAGATTTTTTTGAAGTAATCCTGATTAGAAATCTCCTCAAAATTGAGCGTTTTAAATTTCTTTTGGAGTTTAGTATTATTAACTAAATCCTGGATTATTTCGTTTTGAAATATCTTAGCACTGAAAACTTTGTCTTGTTCGGTAGGAAGGTGTTTAGATTTCTTTTTTTCTGCTACTATCTCAGCGAGCGCAGTAATCTCCATGACCACATACATGTTGTACAGGTATAGATTGAAGGTGTTATCAATCACCTCCCAATAGCGCTTTTCAGTTTCCTTGTAACTGAGTTCCTGATCTCTACTTAAAGAGAAGAGCAATTGCATTACTTTGATGCGTATACTTCTTCTACTGAGCATTCAACTGTTCTGAGATATTACAAAATTCCGTAATGCAAAGAAAGTAAAGAATTTGATATCCTCGCAACTAATAAGCTTATTTATTTCTTAATTGCTACTTTAAGTTGTGAGCGGACTTAACTGTCTCATAATCAGGTAATTTATCAATATGCCACTTATCTAGTATAACACCGTTTTTCCACAGCACTGTTCCAGGATTTGACCTTACTATTGTTTTGAGTAAGATATCATCTGCGGTATAAAATTCGAAATTTAATCCAGCATCGTGTTTTAATTGATCTAGCATATTTTTGTCAGCACCTCCGCAAACAGAATAAACCTTAAAACCATCAGCCATCGCCGCATCTGTAAAAGGTCTAATTACATCTGAATAGTCGGAAAAAAAGTCAGGATCCCAATCATAATCAGTGTACTCTTCTTCTCTACTCACTACATCTTCGATTCGCTCTACTATCATTTCTGGACCAGTACCAGATTGGATAGTATCTAATGCTACTATGGTATCTTTCACTGTCCTCATTGCCTTTTTCCCTTTGCCCTTCACAATGTAGCTCACTAGCATAATACTTGGTTTTTCATCGTGTAGGAGCTCATCTGTTATCTCATCACCATCAAGATTACTAATCGCATACTCACTAATCTTAGTTGGTTCTAGTGTAGATACACCTAACACTTGCTCAAATTCATAATCCTCCTTAGGATATTTTTTAAAATCTTTTAAATATTGAGCATATGGAATACTAGTTACCTCGCCAGTAGCCTTACTCTTAAGATCATAAGCAATTATTGGTACTGCTGCCATTGCATCTAACTCGGCTTCTTTAGTTTCTGCTACATTAACTCCTTTTTTAAATGGTCTGAAATCTCTGTTAGGAATATCCCATACATAATTGCTCAAACATAAAACCAAGGCAACCACCAAAGTCGTAACACCCAATCCAAACCTAACTCCAGATGTGAATAGTTGATGCATATCCTTATGCCTAAACAAGAAGTAAAATGCAGGAAACATTAATCCCACATCCTTCATAAAAGAGGTAAAGGGTTTTAGTTTTAGATAGTCTCCAAAGCAACCGCAATCCGTAACCTGCATATTGCTTTCCTTAAAACCACCCCATTCTCCAAAACTAAAAAAGTTACTACCACTAGGAACATAACCAGTGAGATAAGTGTATCCTGTTAGCACGGTGAAGAAAGCGACCAATATCCAAAATGACCAGATGGTGAATTTAGATCTAGAACCCAAGATCAACATAACTCCTAATATGAGTTCAAAGACAATCATGGATGTCGCGAATCCAAACTTAATACTCGATAAAGCAGGAAATATCGGTGTTATAAATGACATCCAAGTTTCTGAGAAAGTGGTTTCGAATGCTGCAAAATAATCAGCCATTTTAAACGCCAAGCCCATAGGATCCACTGCTTTAACCCAGCCGCTAAACAAGAAAAACGCTCCACAATAGTTTTGCAAGTAGGTCATAAACCAACTCTTATGTTTCTTAAACCCAAAGCCTACTATCAAAGTCAATAGCAAAGCTGCAATTGCAACATAGATAAGTATTTTGGTCAGCGTCATAGTTGTACTTTTTCTTCTTCTAATTTTATCAATGCAAAGACTGCATAGTTAATCATATCAGTATAGTTAGCATCTAGCCCTTCTGATATAATAGTCTTTCCATCATTTTCTTCTATTTGTTTGATGCGCAAGATCTTCATGAGAATTAAATCTGTCATACTAGATACGCGCATATCTCTCCATGCTTCACCGTAATCATGATTCTTCTCTGTCATTAGCTTTTGCGCTAATTGGAATTTAGCATCATATAATGATTCCACTTTGTCTATAGGCATTTCTAACTCATCATCGCTACCAAGTTCTAGCTGAATTAATGCCATTATGCAGTAATTGATAATACCGATGTATTCTAGATCGATCGGGTCTTCTACTTTACTAACTCCTTTCTCTTCTATGCTTCTAATCCTGTTAGCCTTGATGAAGATTTGATCTGTTAGGCTGGTAGTCCTTAATATTCTCCACGCGGTGCCATAATCCTTAGCCTTTTTCATAAAGATGTCTTTGGCCCAAGTGATTACTTCATTATACTGAGATATAGTTTTCTCCAAAATCTAATTTTTGCAAATATACATAGTGAAAATGTATATATGAACCTTTTGTTAGAGCTAGTCTAAAGAATCATAATTAAGCGAAATTGAATAATTTTATTGTGAATTAGGCGCAAAATGCAGGCGATGCCATAGCATCGGGGAGGCTTTCAGCGCAATGCACAATTAAAATTATCGATTGCAGTAAATTGATGATTTTGTAAACATGTTCTTAATACAAAGATGAGGGAAGTTGCGAGAATAAATTCTTAATGAGAATCTAGCAATTGTGAATGGAGTGTTAATTTCTTCGCCTCAATAATTGGCTTGCAATCTATTTAGTCGAAATGGTTATTGTTTTCTCAATTGCCTGTTGTCCTAATGTGAAGGTCTGGTGATCATTAGAATTTAATGTCACTCTAATCTCATTTTCATCTTTGATGAATTCTGGGATGTGAAACCAATTGTCATACATCCTTCCAATTTTATTGCCATTAATATAGAGATGAGCATGACCTTGTCCTTGGCGATGTGGTTGGCTGGCATGTTCTGGGGCAAAATTAAAATTACTGACCTCTACATAGATATTCCAACCACTCATTGGGTCTTCCAATACCTGAAGGTTTAATATTCTAGGAATTTTCTCATCACCAGATAAATCTAGAGATCCATGATCCATTACTTTATGTCCTTTTAAATCCGAATGACCTAATTTCTCATGTTCATCATATGACAGTTTCGAAAAATGTGCACCAACGAACAGACCAAGCAAAATTATTACTACCTGAATTAGAGTCGCCCATTTTGTAATCATGTTCATTGTTGAAGTTTTAATACGAATGGGGTAATGAATAATGTTAAAATAGCTGGCACGAATAGTAGTGGTAAGTCTATAAGCCAATGGCTTGGCGGTAGCAACCCTATAAGTATCTCAATCACATGGATCAAAGCATGACCTACAGTAAACAATGTCAATCCAATATGGACTGCTTTGCAACTATGGATCCGCGCTGCGCAATAAAAAGCAGCAATTCCAGCAATGCAATAAACCAAACCTATATCATGTACAAAGTGTGTGTTAAGTGGCCCAGTATCTTCTATACCAGCGGGAAGGTTTAGGTACCAATTTTCTGCAAAAAAGAGCATCCATAGACCATTGCCGATGCTAACTGCACCCATAAAGTTGTAGAATGACTTTATCAGGAAGGGATTCATTATATCATAGTTTAGAAATTCAGATAAACTCAACTTTTATAATAGCAACCAGTATATGAGAAAAATAATCGATAAAAAGCTAATCCCAAACAGACTCTAATACATGAGTTTTATAATCATTTATAACTAAAGAAAACTCAGGACCAAGCTTATTAAAACTGCTGTGATTTAACATAGAAATGTATAATGGTTTATCGGAGAAAAATATCTCAGTCATCACTGTCCTACCATCATCAGCAAACAATTCCAAAGAAGAATGATCTAGGAATATGTGCATTTTAATATTATCACTCTCGTAATCTCGAGGTGCAGTATGGAGAAATGCAAAATTTTCATGAAATGTAGTGTTTCCTGATTTACTTTTATCGACACCATATTCATCCGTTTCAGCATCGTAATAGACTACGATATTTTGGAGGCCATTTTCAAATTGCATTGAGACTCTTCCATGCTCTGGTTTTTTAAAGTCTAGTTCTATTTCATATAGCCCTCCATCAACTTCAAAGTCGGACATTGCAAATTGAATGGTGTCTGGAGAAGTAAATACTCTCGTGGACTTTCTAATACTTTTCAACTCTTTTACTGGGTGTGAAGTCACTCTTAAACCTTGCTTAGAATCTATGAGCTTGAGTTCTCTAGGCAAAGTCATTGCACTCCTCCATTTTTCTGTAGGCACCACCTGTGCATATTGCCAATTACTCATCCATCCTATTCCTAGGACACGACCATCATCCTTAGGCACATCACTCCATGTCACAAAAGCATAGTTATCTGTCCCCCAGTCTAACCATTTTTGATTTTTAGTATCACACTTAAATTCATTTCCATCAAATTCTCCAACGAAATAAGATGTTGCCGTTCCTCCATTCGGTGCTCCTTTTTGGATACTCACAATTAGCACCCATTTAGTTTCGTCACTCCCTTGAACTTTCATAGGGATTAGATCTGGACACTCCCATAACCGATCGTCTCCGTCTATTCCATAATCAGAAAGAAACTCCCAATCAATGAGATTTGATGAAGCATAAAATTTAACTTTATCGTAAGCTGCAAGTACCATCACCCACTTTTTAGTTGACTCATGCCACATAACTTTAGGGTCTCTAAAATCCTTTATCTTCTCTGAATTAGGGATTACTGGATTACCTTCAAATTTTTCCCAGGTCCGCCCTCGATCATTACTGAAAGCTATTCCTTGAGATTGATGATCATTCGTTTTGGCATTTTCTTTATCAAAATTATGGTAGGTAAATATTGCAATCATAGGAGGCTTCCCATCTTTCCCTAATCCTGAAGTATTATTCCAATCCACAACGGCGCTACCAGAAAAAATACAGCCTATATCGTCTGGATAAAGCGCAATGGGTAGATGCTCCCAATGCACCATATCCTCACTCACTGCATGCCCCCAGTGCATAGGTCCCCATACTGTCGAATCAGGATAGTACTGGTAAAACAAATGATATTCGCCTTCATAATAGACCATTCCATTAGGGTCATTCATCCAGTTAGCTTCTGGAGTGAAATGGTATTGCGGGCGGTGTTTTTCACCATAATACTGCTCCTCGGAATCGGAATCTTTCATATCCGAATCATTCTTACATGAATAGCTTATAGCAGTTAGAATAATGATACAAGTTGCTAGTATTAATTTCGTATTCCTCATTTTCAAATGTTAGAAGTATAATTTTAAATATAGTCAAACTAAATCATGATGATTAAGATAAGCTGATCAATTTAATCATCTTTGCACTTACCAAGAAAACAATGATAATACTTGTAGCCCTTATACTTTGTAATGTACTCTTAGCCATTATTTTCAAATACTTTGACAAGTATAAGGTCGACAACCTACATGCTATCATTGTTAA
>CALFUQ010000135.1 GCA_937929885.1 uncultured Saprospiraceae bacterium | reverse complement strand
TTTTTCCTTTCTCCATTTTTGGAGAAAAGTGGATTTCCCGATTATCATCGGGAAAGAGGGAAGAGAAAAAGATAAACCTTACGACGATTTCAACTTCTTCTTAAGCGCAAACAACTCATCCCTATACTGAGCAGCCTGAATAAAGTCTAGATCCTTTGCAGATTTTTTCATCTTACGCTCTGTCTCAGCAATCACACTTTCTAATTGATCTCGCGTCATGTAAGCAATTATAGGATCTGCTGCGACACTTGCTTCTTCGGATTCGATGTATGCTTTACCTTTCTTGCCTCCTCTAATGTCGAGTATGGATTTCTGATTAAGTATCTGCTCTTTAGTTTTATGGATGGTTTGCGGGGTGATGCCATGTTCATCATTGTATGCTATCTGTACAGATCTTCTCCGATTCGTTTCGTCTATGGTCATTTGCATGCTTCCAGTTACTTTATCAGCATAGAAGATTACAAGACCATTAGAATTACGGGCGGCTCTACCAGCAGTTTGAGTAAGTGATCTGGCGTTACGTAGGAAGCCTTCTTTGTCTGCATCTATAATTGCAACTAGAGAGACCTCAGGAAGATCAAGTCCTTCTCTTAGCAAGTTTACACCGACTAAAACATCAAATTCCCCTAATCTCAAATCCCTGATTATTTCAACCCTGTCAAGGGTATCGACTTCTGAGTGAATGTATTTTACTTTGATATTTAGATTCTGAAGGTATTTAGTTAACTCCTCCGCCATCCTCTTAGTTAGAGTGGTTACTAGTATCCGCTCATCTATTTTTATGCGTTCATTTATTTCTTCAAGGAGGTCATCTATCTGATTGATACTCGGTCTTACTTCTATAGGAGGATCTAGCAGACCTGTAGGTCTTACTATCTGTTCTACTACTACGCCTTCTGTTTCTTCTAGTTCATAGTCTCCAGGCGTTGCGCTTACATAGATGATTTGATTCATCAGAGATTTAAACTCATCAAAGTTTAATGGTCTATTATCCATCGCTGATGGTAATCTAAATCCGAAATTAACTAGATTAAGTTTACGCGCTCTATCTCCTCCCCACATTCCTCTCACTTGGGGTAAGGTCACATGACTCTCATCTACCATCAAGATGAAATCATCAGGGAAGTAATCTATCAAGCAAAATGGACGTGTACCAGGTTTTCTGCCATCAAAAAACCGTGAGTAATTTTCTATCCCGTTGCAGTAGCCTAACTCTCTCATCATTTCGATATCAAAGTTGACTCGTTCCTTAATCCGTTTTGCTTCTAAAAATCTTCCCTCTTGCTCAAAGAACTTTTCGTGATTATAGAGTTCATCTTCTATCATTTTGATAACAGATTGTAATCGGTCACGAGGAGCTACATATAAGTTGGCAGGAAAAATAGCTGCATGTTTTAATTCAGCAATTCGCTTCCCAGTCTCTAATTCTAACTGCTCAATCTTCTCTATCTCATCACCAAAAAAGATGACTCTATATCCATATTCTACATAAGGCAAATTGATATCCACGGTATCTCCCTTGACTCTAAACTTCGCTCTGCTAAAATCTGTCTCTGTTCTAGAGTACAAACTTTCTACTAGAGAAAATAAAAACCTGTTCCTTGTAATTTTTTGTCCTTGTTCAATCCTGATAATCCCCATCGCGTAATCTTCAGGATTACCCATACCATAAATGCATGACACTGATGCTACTATAATCACATCTCTACGACCTGATAACAGGGATGAAGTAGCGCGCAGTCTTAGTCGGTCAATCTGTTCATTGATCGAGAGATCTTTTTCTATATAAGTATCAGAGGTGGTGATGTATGCTTCAGGCTGATAGTAATCATAGTAAGAGACAAAATATTCAACAGCATTGTCTGGAAAAAATTCTGTGAACTCTGCATAGAGTTGTGCAGTCAGCGTTTTGTTATGTGTCAAGACTAGGACTGGTCTATTTGCTCGTTCTATGACATTAGCCATAGTGAATGTCTTGCCAGATCCTGTCACACCTAATAGAACCTGCGAAGGCTCTTGCGCTTTCAGGCCACTAAGGAGAGCCTCGATTGCTTGGGGCTGATCTCCTGTAGGTACATATTCTGATTCTAATTTAAATGACATTAATTTGCTTCCTCAACTATTTGATATCCTGTCTTGTCGGATATGAAACATCTAATATCTTACATTTTGTAATAGCTTTTGCGCTATAATTTACTTTTGGTGGGATTACAAGTACCATACCTTCATGAAAATCAATCTCTTCTCCGTCTACAATAAATGACATTCTGCCTGAGACCATACTGATAACTTGCTCATTAGGAAGCGATTTCTCTTCTAGAAGACTTCCAATTGCTATCTCCCAATATGCAAATGACATTTTTTCTGAATGGATAAATCGCCCTTCGAAACCTGGAAACACTTCTTGTGCTTCAATATCTCCTAAATAATACGCCTTAGACTTGCTCAATTTTAAAAATAGTTGTTAGTTGAAAAAAATGGAAATGAACTTAAATTTTAAACTGAAAGGAACTGGTAAGCCAATAATAATTTTACATGGCCTATTCGGTATGCTGGACAACTGGAATACGATAGGAAGTCAATTAGCAAAAATGTATGCTATCTATCTAGTCGACCAACGTGATCATGGGAGGAGTTCTAAAAGTACAGAATTTGGTTATGAATTATTAGCTAGAGATCTTAAATTATTTTGCGATGAACATGGATTAACTAAAATAGGATTGATAGGTCATTCTATGGGAGGTAAAACAGCGATGACGTTTGCAAATCACTATCCAGATTTGGTCGATAAATTGATGGTCGTCGATATAGCGCCAAAAAAATATGATGGTGGCCATGAGGACATATTTGAAGCTATTCTAGGTATACCAATCGAAGATATCACGACACGTTCCGAGGTTGATGATTTGCTTTCCGTAAATATTACCAATCTAGGTGTAAGACAGTTTCTAATGAAAAATCTAACACGAAAGAAAGAAGGTGGATTTGAGTGGAAAGCCAATTTCCAATTACTCTATGATTCTTATAATGAGATTATGGACATACCCGAGATAACTACTAAAAGTGATATTGAGACATTATTCATCAGAGGAGAGCTGAGTAATTATATCCAAGAAGCCGATGAGCAGCTTATTAAGGAATATTACCCAAAGGCCAAGATTGAGACTATCTCAGGTGCTGGACACTGGGTACATGCCGAGAAACCAATTGAGCTATTAGACAGTATTCATTCATTTTTTCAATAAACTTTAACCCCAATTATTTAGTCCATTAATTTGCTCGAAGAGTGGACTAATTCTTTACAAACAAAGAGTTGTCGACGTTATTCCAGAAAATGAAAACAAACCAAGAGTCATTATTGAGTATAGAATTTTGTCTTTTTGTTTTCATTCGTCTGTTATTCGTTTAGTATTCTAAATGAATAACTAAAGATTAAGAAACAGATAAGGCAGAAATCACGTTGATAAACTGTTAAACTTCATACAATGAAAAAATTCACCCTTGTAATAGTACTTGCTAGTTTCATTTTTGGCACTGCAGCAATCACCGTCAATAATGATAAGTATTTCGAGATCATTAAAAATATCGAGATCTTCACCAATATATTTAAGGAAATCAATACTCATTATGTAGATGAGGTAGACCCATCTGCACTAATGAAGGTTGGGATCGATGCTATGCTAGAGACTCTAGATCCTTACACAACCTATGTGTCAGAGTCACAAATAGAGAATTATAGAATTTCTGCGGATGGTAGATACAGTGGAATAGGTGCTATTAGCAAAGAAGTAGATAATCATGTAACGATTACTGAGGTATTACAAGGAGGAGCTGCAGAGCAAGGAGGCCTTAAAGTAGGTGACCAATTAGTCAAGGTAAATGGGAAATCTGTAGAAGGTAGAAGCAATGAAGATGTAGCAAAATTTATGAGGGGAGCACAAGGTGCTGAAATATCCTTGACAGTTAATAGGCCTGGTAGCCCAGCACCGATTGATATCAACTTAAACAGGGCTCAAGTAAACATTGCCAATGTGCCTTACACTGGGATGGTAAGTGAAGATATAGGCTATATTGTCTTAACCACATTTACTCAGAATGCTGGTAAAAATATCGCTAGAGCACTCAGAGATTTAAAGAAGAAAGAAAGCCTAAAAGGGGTTATTCTAGACTTGAGAAGTAATGGGGGAGGTTTACTTTCTGAAGCCATAAACATCTGCAACATTTTCACGCCAATAGATCAGGAGATCGTATTTACAAAAGGGAAAGTGATAGATAGAGATCAAAGCTACAAAACTCGAAATGCGCCTATCGATCTAGATATTCCACTCACAGTATTGATTAATGGAACATCAGCATCAGCATCAGAGATTGTGTCTGGTGTAATGCAAGACTTAGATAGAGGTGTATTAATCGGCCAGCGTTCTTACGGGAAGGGGTTAGTACAGAATACTAGAAGACTAGGATATAACTCGAGTGTCAAGATTACAACTTCTAAATATTATATCCCGAGTGGTAGATGCATACAGAGTGTTGAGTATGAAGATGGAGAGCCTAAAGATATTGCCGATGATAAAAGGGCAAAGTTCAAAACAAAGAATGGAAGGACTGTACTAGATGGTGGAGGAGTGTCTCCAGATATTAAGATAGAGAGGCCCGCAGATCCTGATGTGCTTAAAGCTTTAAAGGAGCAAAATATGATATTTAAGTATGTGACTGAGTTTGCACTTGAGCATGACTCTATAGTAGCAGCTGATGATTTTAAGTTTGCAGACTATGGTAAGTTCAAGTCCTTTTTGACAAAAAACAACTTCAAGTTTGAGCTAGAAGGTGAGAAAGCATTGGATGAAATGAAGTCAAAATCGCTTAAAAACCTAAGTAATTCGGGGATTGATGCAAATATCGCGGTCTTAGAAAAAAGCCTTAATCAGGCCAAGCAAGATGATCTTGATGAGTTTGAATCATTAATCACGAAAGAGATAGAGAAAGATATAGTAGTCAGATATTACTATCAAAGTGGTAGAATAAAACAAGGATTGCAAAATGATATAGAAATCAAAGAAGCGATAAGTGTACTCAGAGATACTGAGCGTTATAACAAGATTCTTTCTGGGAAATAAATAGTTTAGTACAATCCAAAATCAATTAAATCCTAATATTCTTTGTTTAGAAACTTCAGCATCGAAGTGCTCAGTTTCTATTACTACAGAGAATCATTCTTTTGTTTATAAAGAAGCTCAAGAAGCCTTTTCTCATGTTGCACAAATAACGCTACTGATAAAAGAATGCCTAGAAGCAGCAGAACTTTCTTTTAAAGACTTAGATGCTGTAGCGATCAGTGGTGGTCCTGGTTCGTATACGGGTTTGAGAGTCGGGACGTCTACTGCAAAAGGGATTTGTTTCGCAAGTGACATACCTCTTTTAGCTATCGATACCTTAAAGATCGTAGCTAATAAGATGGTTGAGAAGCATAACAATAATGATGCGCTGTATATAAGCATAGTAGATGCAAGAAGAGATGAAGTATATATGGCTGGATTTGACAGTGATATGAATCAGTGCATACATACTCAGGCACACATTTTAACTAACCAGAGCCTTGCAGAGGCGACTAAGGCATACAAGTCAATTATTATTGGCGGAGATGCATCAGAAAAGGCTTCTCGAATTTTGGAGCAACCAGCGCATGTGTACGATCATATTATCCCAGATGCAAGCCTTATGGTGCCACTTGCAATAAGAGCTTTCAGAGGGGATGATTACATGGAAATAGGATCATATACTCCGTATTATTTGAAGCCTCCAAACATCACAGTCTCCAAGAAACAAATTTTTAGAAAAATTTAACTACGCCAGGTAAACCTTTTGATAACATAATGCATTGAAATTCAGTGTATTATATATGAATACGGTTTAATAAAACATGCCATAGCGGACAATAAGTCTATTTATGGTATGGTGATTGCATTATGTCCAATGTATTCCGTGAATTATTAAATCAATTACAGTATGAGAAACAAAAAGAACGAGATTGTTACTTTAAGGAAAGGGTCTAGTGAAGTACAACTAGATTATGCAGATCTCAGAAAAGCAGTACTTGTTCTCAGAGCTGTCAATCACAAACTAAGACAAAGGATAATAGATCTTTTAGAGGAGAGTGATACGATGACAGTGACAGACATCTACATTAAACTAAGACTAGAACAATCAGTAGCATCACAACATTTAGCTATTTTAAGAAGAGCTGGAGTGGTACTTACTGAAAGACAAGGAAAGTTTATTTACTACTCATTAGATAGAGACAGGCTAGGTCAGATCTCTCGACTAGTGGAAGAATTAGCAGGATAAGAGAAACTTTACACTAAGATTCTCGGTATAAGTTTGTTTAAACTTATAAGAACAACTAACTCAAAAAATACACTTCAAAGGCTGGTTTTCGCGGTAAACTTTTATCAGCTATACATAACAAGAACAATATTCTTAAATCTTGTTCAGGCTAACATTAAAAAGTACTTGTTTTAAAAGCAAGTACTTATAGCATTTTAAATACGATCTCAAATCGAGATCGTTTCTCTTAGCAGCATCTGATTTCCATTATAAGGTAAAGAATAGAAGGTTCGCTGTTCCAATCAAATATAACTACAGAAGAAGCTATTATTAAGCGTAGGAGGCATGCCTTTCTGTAGCGTATGAGCTTATCACAAATCACGATTTCTGGAGAAATTTATAGATTAAGAGATACTTAAGCTATTAATCTATAATAGGTTGAATGCTAAAGTATTAGCAACAATCTAAATGGAAATTAATTCACAAATGCTTGATTTTCAGTCTGTTCTCTATCAGCTAGTTATAAATATCAAATTTTCTTAATATTTATTTGTCTAGTAGCTGATATTTCTCCATCTTTGACAAGAGTTAACACTCAAAATAAGAAACTACAGTAGAGTCAAAGGACTCTGAAAAATTATTGGAACTACACATTATGAAGAAGACTAAGGTTACGTTTAACAACGATAAGCTCACCTATTCGTGCGAATTAATGAGAGCTTTGGCGCATCCACTGAGACTTAAGATCCTTGAATTTATTGACGGTCACGGCACCATCAATGTCAATAAAATTTACAATACCCTCAATATAGAGCAATCAATTACCTCGCAACATCTACGGATTTTGAGATTAGCAGGTGTAGTTAATGCTAAAAGAGACGGTAAGTACATGCACTATAATATCAACTATAGTATAGTAGAAAGAGCTAACAAAGCGGTAAACAACTTTGTAGGTAAGGCATAAGAAAGCCTAAGTCCAAACTCTTTAACAAGTTTAGATTTAAGACAACCCCGATTAGTCTTTTTGAATATTAGGATCAGTTTCTATTTGGTTAACCCCATCACTAGCTAGCCCCGTATTTTCAGAATTCTCTTCAGTCTTTTCTTCCTCTGTTCTTTGGAAAAACTTACGATGAAATACTAGTATGCTGATCACTCCAGTAGAAATAGAGGCGTCTGCTATGTTAAAGACGGGTCTAAAGAACTGAAACCTATCTCCACCCCAAAATGGAAACCACTCTGGGAAACTAGTATTGATAAGTGGGAAGTATAGCATGTCGACAACATGACCGTGAAGAAATTTGCCATAGCCTCCTTCTTCTGGGAAGAGTTCTGCAATCTTACCTATATCGGATTCTGAAAAGATAACCCCGTATAATACCGAATCTATAATATTTCCAAGGGCCCCTGCTATAATCATAGCAAAGCAAATGAGTAGCCCTATGGACTCTTTCGATTTAATAAGCTGCACTATCATATACCCAAGAAAAGTAACCATTATAATTCTAAATAGGCTCAGCGCTAATTTTCCCTTCTCTCCACCAAATGCTAAACCAAATGCCATCCCTTCATTTTCTATAAAATGAATCTTAGCCCACTCTAACCCGAGCATATCAAATCCACCTCCAATAGAATAAGTGGTCTTAATGTAATATTTAAGCCACTGATCTAAAAAGACAAGGATGGTAATTACCAAGATGACTGTAACCGATCGTCTCAATTCTTTTGTTCAATTAGTAAAGAATGGGCAAAAATAGAAATTTTAGCCTCTTAAGTGGAAATTAATAGACAGAGGAGTTTATCGTAATGATCAAGTGTTATGTTGATTACTTAAAAAAGATCTTTTCGATCATTATACCATGAGATAGGGTGAGGATAATAGAGCTGACTAGGCCGATTAGAAAGATACCTACAGCAAATGTTATAAGTCTTTGTTTAATTGATACTGATTTACCCAAGAAGTATAAATCGTTAATCATTTCTTTGTAAGTCATGTTGCCTGTAGAAATAATCCTACTCATTTCGGCGGTGTATTCTTCTAAAGTTAATTTAGAAAAATTTTGGGCGTAGAGAATTCCCTTATACTTCTTACCTAGTTTTAAATACTTGTGAGGTAGCATAGCGAGTAATCCAAATACCATAGACGCCATTCCACAGTTCAATAATATCTTGGAGCCTAATTGTAGTACTCCTTTTTGGTCCTCAGGAGCCATGTATATCACACCCATAAGTAATGAGATGATTATGGAGTTAACCGTAAGGATGATACTCGCCTTATTATCGACCATCCGTAGCAAATTGTAATGATTTCGAGAAAGCGTTCTGAATAAGGTTTGGACACCTCTAGAATCAAACTTGTTTAATTTGTCCTTTTCTTTTTTACTGATCCCTATGTCTAATTCATTAGTCATATATAGTAAGGTATAACATAGTGTTACTATCTCATAAGATTAAACCCTAAACTATGGATTTGCTATAGGGAATAAGATTACTTCTTGAGCTTAGCATGGATGCTTAAGGTCGCATGAGGTACAGCTTCTAGTCTCGCTTTTGAGATGAGTTCACCTGTTACTCTGCATACACCATAGATCTTATTTTGTATCCTGAGCTTAGCATTTTCTAAATGTCGGATGTGTTTACGTTGTCTACTTGCAAGGGTAAACATTTGTTCGTTTTCACTTGTGGTAGTTCCGTCTTCTAATCCTTTAATCTTAGAGTCTGGATCGCTACCCATCTTTTTGATTGACGTGAGATAAAAATTTAATTGCTCATTAGCTTCCACTAATTTCTGGTCAATTAGTTTTTTAAAATAAGCTAGTTCTTTTTGATTGTATCTTGTTTTTCTAGAACTCTTTTTAGTCCCACTAGCTTTGGATGCCGCTAATGGCTTTTTCTTTATAGTTAGCTTTTTAGAAGTTTTTTTCGGAGCTACTTTTTTCACAAGCTTTTTCTTTGCTGCTACTTTTTTTGGAACTGCTTTCTTTACGATCTTTTTCTTTGGCACCGCAGATTTTGAAGCTGCTTTTTTTACTGCTACTTTCTTCTTCGCCGATGTATTTTTAGCTGCTACTTTTTTAGTAATTGCTTTTTTAGACTTTGTTTTAGAAGGAGCTGCCTTTTTGCTTTTAGCCTTTGACGCTGTTGATTTTTTTGCACTCGCTTTTTTGGAGGTAGTTTTTTTAACTACTTTTTTAGCCTTTGCCTTTGGAACAATGCTCTTTTTATCAGCCTTTTTGCTGCTAGATTTTTTAGCTGCTGCCTTCTTTGAAGCTACTTTTTTCGGGGTAGCCTTCTTTGAAACAGCCTTTTTAGATTTCGATTTAGCCACTTTTTTGACCTTTTTTACTTGTTTAGCAGACATATTCGGGTATTTAGTAATAAAAACATCCGTTAGGTTGATGTAATGCAAAAATTGTGCAAAAAGTTCGATTGTGCCACCACAATCGATTCATTATCAATAAATTATCAATAAGACAACTTAAACTCGATTCAATACTAAAAGTCTTAATTTTGTATCTAAGAGTAGATTCTCTGGTCAAATTGCAATTGATTCATAAATCTAAAAAATGAAACATCTTTATAATCGAGTAGATAAGCGAGTGCTTAAAGCTCAGCTCAATGAAAGCGATGAGGTTAGAAGAACCTTATCATTTTACAGCTATGCAAACATTAAGAACCCAAGTTTTTTCAGGGATCATCTATATTATCTTCTCGCACAGCACGATGTGCTTGGTAGAATATATGTTGCAGGTGAAGGGGTGAACGGACAACTATCTGTTCCTGAAGCTAAATTCTCATTATTTAAAGAATCACTCTATGGTATAGATTTTTTGAATGGGTGCAGATTAAATATCGCCATCGATGATAATGGACTTTCTTTTTACAAATTGACAATCAAAGTCAAAAATAAGATTGTTGCCGATGGTTTAGACGATAGCAGTTTTGATGTGACTAATAAGGGAGTACATCTAGATGCTGAAGCTTTTAATAAAATAAGTGAAGACGAAAATACTGTGATCGTAGATATGAGAAATCACTATGAATCGGAGGTCGGGCATTTTGAGAATGCTATCTGTCCTGATGTCGAAACTTTTAAAGAGTCCTTGCCGATAGTAGAAGAATTGTTAGCAGATAAAAAGGATGCTAATATAGTCATGTACTGCACTGGAGGGATTAGATGTGAGAAAGCAAGTGCATATTATATACATCGAGGATTTAAAAATGTGTATCAGCTTGAGGGTGGCATCATAGAATATGCTCGTGAAGTAGAAAGGGGTGATCTGGAAAATAAATTTAAAGGCAAAAATTTTGTATTCGATGATAGATTAGGAGAAAAGATCACTCAAGATGTAATCTCTAATTGTCACCAATGTGGTGAATCATGCGACTCACATACAAACTGTATCAATGAAGCATGTCATATTTTATTTATTCAATGCCCTAAATGTGCTACCAAGTATAGCGATTGCTGCTCTGTGAAGTGTCAACAGTTTATAGAACTTTCTCCTGAAGAAAGAGAAAAAATTAAAACTAGAACAGAATTTAACGGAACTAAATTTGGAAAAGGCCGATATAAAGCCCTTCATAGAGATGAAACTTTAGATTTAAAATAAGGTAAAATCAATTTCTAGAAAGTTCCCTTTAAAAATTATTTTAACATTTTCTGTGACGAACTGAGGTCTTCTACCGTCAGAATTAACATCAAATAACTTACTAAATAATTTAAAAATATAAAATGGGAGATTTCGATGTAATGGCAAGTTTAAGTGGCTTAATTGATCAAGCTATCTTATGGGCGCCAAAAATTATAATTGCTTTATTGATCCTTTGGATAGGATTTATGATAGTAGGAGCTATCACAAAATTTGCTGGTAAAGCAATGGAAAAAGGCGGTCTTGATAAAGACCTTACACCATTCTTAAAGTCGCTTATCAGTGCAATACTTAAGGTACTAGTGGTTATAACTGCTGCAGGTACACTTGGTATTGAGATGACTGCATTTATTGCTCTTATAGGTATGGCCGGTCTAGCTATAGGTATGGCTTTGCAAGGGACATTAGCACACTTTGCTGCTGGTGTAATGGTGCTTATATTCAAGCCATATAGTGTTGGAGACTTAGTAGATATCCAAGGTACTGTAGGTACGGTATCAGAGATTCAAGTTTTTAATACTATCATTAATTCTTTAGACAATAAGAAAGTTATCATTCCTAACGGAATAGCAACAAGTGGTATCATGACTAATCTAACTGCAAATGGTAAGCTTAGAGTTGATCTTAATGTAGCAATGCCTTATGAAGAAGATTTTGATAAAGTAAAGGGTATCATCAGAGGAGCTTTAGATAAAGTTTCAGAGAGATTACCAGATGAGCCAACTGTAGAAATCGAAAAATTTGATGAGCACAATGTATTGCTTGCAGTAAGACCTTTTGCAACTGATAAAACATACTGGGATGTATACTTCAACTCTTACAAAGAGATTAAGAAGGCATTAGGAGAAGCAGGAATTACAGTTGCTTACCCAACTAGAAGAATAAAGAATATCTAATTAGATTTTTCTTTGAGATAAAAATATGCCCCTGACAGTAATTGTCAGGGGCTTTTTTATTGTTGCCCTATTTAGTTTGAGAATAGCCAGCTAACAATAATTATTTTAATTGGTCTAGTGTCGATAGAGTTGAAATAAATATACTCTTGCAGTACTCTATTATGAAGACATAAAAAGGCAATGAATCCCTTAGCCTGTAACTTTACAAATCAGGCACTTAAGATCTACATAGCTACTACAATCTCAGAGTAGGCTATCAGTTTTGAATACTAGAAGACAGTAAGTCTTCTAAAGGTTGAGTTTAGAAAAGTTATTTTTTTGATTCCAAGCCAGGATCTCTATCTAAAAACTCATCATATAACAAGGTGTGTCTACTTTCGATTGGCACATTCCAGCCATTGATAAACAACTTAGTGATTTGAGTTTTTGTCTCAAATGGATCACCATCCGAGATAAACAGGCTAGCCATTTTTCCTTCTTCAAGACTTCCATATTTATCTGCAATACCAAATATTTGTGCAGGATTTATTGTAATGGATTTTAAAGCTTCCTCTTTACCTAGACCATAAGTAGCGGCAAACCCAGCGTGATATGGTAGGTTTCTTACATTCTCTGTATCGTTAGTCCTTATCGCTATTTTGATGCCAGCCTTTTGCATTTTAGCAGCGTTGCTATACGGTGTATCATACTTATCTGAGTTCCTTGAAGGAGTTGCTAGTACTGGTCCAGTAATTACTGGAAAGCCAGATGCTTTAAGTTCTTCTGTTACCCGCCAACCATCTGCAGCTCCTGTGATTATAGCCTTTAGCTTATGTTCTGTTGCCCACTTAATGGCAGCTTTTATATCAGTAGCTTTATTTACTTCTATCAGGATAGATGCTTCTCCGTTTACCACGTCTACGATTGCATCCATTCCTGGATTATATCCTTCCTTAGATTTGCTGCTTGCTTTTGCCGCAGAGTCAATTCTTGCATATAAGATTGCTTTGGACCATACGTCTGTTAATTCTTTAGCTGCCTTGTCATTTTCTTTTTTGATATCCTCTGCAGATCGTCTATCCCATCTGTTTCTTTTTCCTGTAGAAGGATAATTCATTATTACTCCGCTAAAGCCTGCATACATTTGCTGAGGAGTATATCCGTGTAAACTGATTGCAGAACCAGTACCAGGGAATCTGCCACCTGATGGTTTAGTAAATACTGCAGTAACACCATTAACTCTAGTGACTGGGATAGCAACAGCATTGGGATTGACGGCAGTTAATGCTTGCATATGAGGAGTAAAACTTCCTAGCTCGTTATAGTCTTGTGTGAGCGCTACAGAGCCAACCTCACTTAATCCTAGGTTACAACCTGAATCAATAAAGCCAGGATATATAAACTTGCCCGTACAGTCTATGATTGAAGTATTATTATCAGCATTGATAGTTTCTCCAATTGCGGATATCTTACCATCCTTGATTAATAGGTCAGCCTTTTTGGTGCCATTTGTAACGGTAACAAGAGTTCCATTTTTAAGTAGGAAAGTACCTTGTTCTGACTTTGCTATTTGTTGCCCAAATGAAATACCAGGTAGGATAAGTAGAAATATATAGATCAGATTTTTCATCTAATTAGATTTTAAATTCTTCGATTAATGTTTTTCAAATAATTGTTCGAATACACCATGCATGCATCCATCTGCATCATGATCATGGCCTCCTTGTTCGAAGAAGGCTGGGGCTGTTTCTTCTGGATCTATATCCATACGTACATCTGCAGGATCTTCATTGATATCAAACCTTACTATACCATCGACAATAGTGTATTGAGGCACAGCATATATTGAGAGTGGATGATTTTTAAAAATGGCGATATCACCATCTTTACCTACCTCAAGAGATCCTACACGATCATCTATTCCTAATTGTATTGCTGGGTTAATAGTAATAAGCTTAAGTGCATCGTTGTCGCTGAGACCACCGTACTTCTGCGATTTACCTGCTTCGTGGTACAGGTGTCTTATAAGTTCTCCTGAGTCAGAATTTATAGAGGTAACTACACCGTTCTTTGTTAGAATCGCAGCATTGTAAGCTGTGGAGTAATAGACCTCAAATTTGTAAGCCCACCAATCAGCGAATACAGATGCAGTAGCGCCAAACTCTGCCAACTCTGGTGCAACTTTAAATCCTTCATTCACGTGTTGAAAGCAAATTTTATTTACACCAAAATCACCTAGCACATTCATAAGCATTAAGATCTCATCTGCTCTATAAGAGTGGCAGTGGATTAAAATATCTCCTTTAAGGATATCTGCAAGTGTCTCCAGCCTTATGTCGTATTCAGGTGCTACAGCGTTTGCTGATTTATTTGCGCTATGCTTTTCCCATTGTTCCATGTAAGCTTTACCTTCAGAAAATGCCTTCCTAAAAACTTGCTCAACACCCATCCTCGTACGAGGCATAAGGCCATATCGCTCTCCGTGTACTCGCATAGGATTTTCTCCAAGTGCAAATTTGATTGTCCTAGGTGCACCATCCATCATAAGGTCGTACTGATCAGTAATACCCCATCTGTGCTTGATTGTTTGGCACTGTCCACCGATTGCATTAGCAGAGCCATGCATCGCATGAGATATAGTAACCCCTCCAGCCAATGCTCGATAAATACCTACGTCAAATGGATTAAGTGCATCGCCTTGCCAAACCTCTGCAGTGACAACATTAGTTGCCTCATTAACAGCATCAAGAGCAATGTGAGAGTGAGCGTCTATAATGCCAGGCATTACATAATGCCCTGCTGCATCAATAGTCCTCACATCGTCTCCAGCAGCTAATCCTTCTCCAATAGATTTAATTTTTCCATTGCTGATGAGTACATCTGTATTTTCCTTAATCCCATCCGTGATAGTGATCACGGTACCATTTTTTATAAGTACGTCTCCTTGTTCTACTTGAGCAGATAAGAGTATCGGCAAAAATAAAAGAGGAATTAGTTTTATAATTTTCATTTTGACTTTTTTAAGATTTAGGGTTAGTTTTTTCTCCAGTAACTGGGAAAGTTCCGAATTCTCCCACAGAGACTTTCCCTTCAAAAGTATCAGCATCAAACTCTAAAGACATATTAACTTGCATCGTTGAACCTTGGGCGTCCGCCTCAAAATCAAAATCTAGGATATTACCATCTTGCTCTACATCTTCGATAGTAGAAGGATCGCCTGAGCTCTGCTCACTAGTTACCAAAACGGTATATACATCTTCCGATTTAGTAAGCGTCAATTTGCCCGTCTGGGTCATGCCTGGTATCTCTACAGCGTAATTGTATACACCACTTAGATCCACTGCCGTTGAGTCTGAGCTAGATTTCTGCTTTTCTTTGATATCGTATTCAAACTTTGCTCCTTCAACAAATACATACTTGATCTTTGACTCCTTTTCGAAGTATGGTTTGGTGGTAACTATAAGGTTAGCCAACTTGTTTTTTTCGATCGTACCAGCTATGTTTTCTATACCTAGTGTTTTTGCAGGATTAGTTGTCATGGCTGCTAAAGCCACATCTTCACTAAGCCCATTTGCAACAAGTCGACTTAGATTTTTATGCACATCACCTGCTTTCGTATTAAGCAAAGAAAAAGAATAGCTGATTCCTTCCTCGTTCAAAAGTTTTGCTTGGCCGACATATTGATCATAAGCTTTTTGCTTTTTTGCTTTAAAGCTTTTTGTTTCTTCTGATTCATCATCTTTTTTCTTCTCCTTTTTGTCTTCTTTAATTTCTTTAGGAAGATTGAGAGAGAGTAGGGCTGGTTGAGATTTAAGTTTATCAATGTTTAACCAGCCTTGCTTAATCTCTGATGGTACCATCTTAAATCCTAGATCTTTTTGCAGTCGCAATGCACGTTGAATATCTCTTGTTTTTTCTACGCTAAAAAAAACTGGCAGCTGATTATCTACAGCAGGGTATAATGCTTTTATAGATTTATCGTAGCTAGGCCTTTTAACCCCCTGACTAGCTGACTTATAAGTCTTTTCGTGGTTGCCAGCTAGCTTAGCTTTTCTAAATAAATCTCTGAATTTAGACATGACTGCCATTACGGTACCAGGATACATTCCACTTGCTCCACTCAACTTTGCAAAAAGGGACACATCTTCTTTTATCAGCATATCATCAACGGATGCTCCATTGAGTACTATCAATGATCCTTTGCCAGGCAACATTCTACCTTTTGGGACTGAGTGAGACAAGGTGATACCCTGCTTTCTATATGCTTCTATAGACTTGTCTTTAATATTCATTACCTCTCTTAATGATATTTCTGGTGTTATACCCGCTCTGTCATTAGGAGGATTACCAGGATTCTTAATTTTAGGGAGATCCTTAGGTGTTTCTTTGGACGGTACAGCAATATGAGATAGCCCCGCAATAAACCCAGCATAGATGTACATAGAGTCAGCATCGATGACTTGCGCATCAAATGGAGGGATAATATTGCTTCCTACATTTTTAATTATACCATCTTCTATCAAGATAGAATTACCAGGTTGTAACTGCCCAGGTTTTACAATCACATTCGCATTACGAATTAAAAACTTATTCGTGATTTGGGGTATCTCATCACTCTGAGCAAAGCTTGCTATTAAAGGAGCCAGCAAAAAAATTAGTAACAGATATTTTTTCATCATAATTTCTTATTAACTGATAGACAAGTTACAAGAACGAGACGATTTTGATGAGTAAATCATTCAAAGAAGATAAGTAATTGAGAATTTGATTTTTGCCAGTAAGCATTAAATAAAATCGTAATTTGTAACCATACTGAATAACAGCTTAGTGGCTAAGAAATCTAATAAAAATCAAGTATTCACTACCACCCCTAAAACTCAATCTGAAGTTAAGATTGAGGCACAAATTTCTACCAGTTTGAAGAATTGGGGTGCACTTTTGTTATTGCTTTTAGGTTTTATGCTCTATGCTAATACCATAAATCATCAGTATGCTCAGGATGATGCGATTGTGATTTATGATAACATGTACACCACACAAGGTCTTGCAGGTATCCCAGGCCTTTTGAAGTACGATACTTTTTTTGGATTTTTTAAAGAGGAAGGTAAGGCTGCACTGGTTTCAGGTGGTAGATATAGACCCTTAACACCTATAATGTTTGCAGTCGAATGGCAAATATTTGAACGTAACCCGATGGTGGGTCATTTGATCAATATTTTACTTTTTAGCTTATTAGGTGTACTAATATTTTTCACCCTTGATAGACTTTTTAAGGATTATGATAATCACATATTATTGGCTTTAGGAGCGGCTTTAATTTTTATAGTCCATCCAGTCCATACTGAGGTGGTAGCTAACATTAAAGGTAGGGATGAGATCGTTAGTATGCTTGCAAGTGTAGCGGCCTTATATTTTATTCTTAAGAGAGTTGATCTAGGGAAAAATCTTTATTCGATTATTGGTGCACTTGTATTGTTTGTTGGTTTATTGTCGAAAGAAAATGCGATTACATTTTTAGCAATCGTTCCATTCAGTTTATACTTTTTTAGAAATAAAAATTTATTATCTGCAATTAAAATTAGCTTACCCCTATTGCTTTCAGCTATTGCCTTTATTTCCATCAGGACTATGGTCTTAGGATTTGATTTCGGAGGTACTCCGACCGAGCTGATGAATAATCCTTTTATGAAAATCGAAGGAGGGCAATATGTACAATTTGATCTAGGAGAAAAAATCGCGACTATCACTTTTACTTTAGGGAAGTATATTCAGCTTTTATTTTTTCCTCATCCACTGACTCATGATTACTATCCTAGACATATCGAGATGATGCAGTTTAGTGATCCTGCGGTTTTGATTAGCCTTTTGATGTATTTAATGTTGATAGGGTTTGCCATTCTAGGATGGAAGAAAAAGCAGATTCTTAGTTACAGCATTCTCTTTTACTTATCAAGTTTATCCATCGTCTCCAATATTGTCTTCCCAATTGGTACTAATATGTCTGAGCGATTTTTATTTATGCCATCACTGGGTTTCGCGATTGCGATTTCTTATGGTGCAGTTCTGATTTATAATAAGTTTGGAAGAAGAGCAATTGTTCTTGTAACTATGTGCATTCCTATTCTGGCTATGGCATCTAAAACATTCATGCGAAATACAGCTTGGTATGATGATTACACATTATTCACTACAGACATAGAAGTATCTAAAAATTCTGCTAAGCTAAACAACGCTGTAGGGGGGGCATTATCAAATCGATATCACAACGAAGAAGATAAAAACCTAAAACAGATAAAACTAAATGAAGCGATTAAGCGACTCAATAAAGCAATAGAGATACATCCAAATTATAAAAACCCATATTTAATAAAAGCAAATTGCTATCACTTCTTAGGCGATTTTAAGCAAGCAGAGCAGTCCTACATCGCTGCTATAAATTTAGATCCTGGATTCGCAGACGCGATTGCCAATCATGCTATAAATTATAGAGAGATGGGTAAACAGTATGGAGCTGAAAAAGGCGATTTAGCATCAGCGATTAAATATCTTAAGACATCATTTGATATGAACCCAAATGATGCAGAAACAGTTAGATTATTAGGTATTGCTCATGGCAATGCTAATAACTATCAAGAAGCAATTACTTATTTTACAAAGGCGTTACAATTATCACCTAACTCTGCTGATGCACATGCTAATCTAGCAAAGGCCTATAGTAATGCTGGTGACAATGAGAACTCCCAAGAATATGCTATTAAAGCAAGAAAACTAGACCCAAATGTATTTGAGAAATAGAAGAGAAATTTTGCTGTTGATTTTTTTGATAGCGATGTATACGAAGGCATGGTCGCAACCCGTAATTACTGCTGGAGGAGATGATTGGGCAGAGCGAACTTACAA
>CALFUQ010000134.1 GCA_937929885.1 uncultured Saprospiraceae bacterium | reverse complement strand
TAATTTTAGAAGATTGTGGAGATACAGGAAGCTCTGTATTTACATTTACAGTAACGGATGACTGTGGCAATTCTAGCACTACATCAGCAAGTGTAATATTAGAAGACACGACAGCACCAATAATAACTGTGCCTGAGGATCAGGTGGAAGAGTGTGGTGATATTGTAGTAAATGTATCAGATTGGATAGCTGAGGCTACAGCAACTGATGAATGTGGAGTAGTGACAATTGACGCAATACTTTGGAATACTGAGAGTGGATGTGGAGGAACAGATTCGGAAACGTATCAATTTACTGCTACGGATGATTGTGGTAATGAGACTATAGGTTACGCAGTTTATGAGTTAGTAGACACAAGCGAACCAACTATTGTGTGTCCTCAAGATTTAGAATTAACCTGTGGTAACGAGAGTAATGATCAAATCATAAACCGATGGTTAGAAAGTGCTACTGCATCAGATGAGTTTGGTTGTAGTGATGTGACCATAACTCATGAATATCCAGATGGCTTACCAGACGAATTAGTATGTAACGGCGGAGAAGGTATCGATGTAATATTTACGGTGACTGATGCTTGCGGTAATTCAATGACCTGTACTGCGACCATCACTATGAATGATACGGAAGAGCCATTCTTTCAGAATTGTCCTCAAGATCTTATTGTTAATGTAGATGTGGATCTATGTGAAAATAGGGTGGTGTATAGTACTCCAGTTGCTTTTGATGATTGTGATGAAACACCAGTAGTTACCAGAATAGAAGGCCCTGCCTCTGGTGAGATTTTCCCACTTGGAACTACGACAGTTACTTTTGAAGTCGAAGATACATGCGGCAATTCAAGTACTTGTTCTTTTGACATCACAGTAATTGATAGTGATGTGCCTAGTATAGATTGTCCAAGTAATGATGTAGACCAGTGCGTAGATGATGGTGTGTGTACATGGACGTCAGATGATTCAACAGATCCAATTTTCAATGATAACTGCCCAGGCCTAATAGTAACTTATACTGTAACTGGAGATACTGAAGCAACAAGTGCAGCGGTAGGTGTAAATATCGTTGCAGAGGACGGTATCGTATTTAATTTAGGTGTAAGTGAGATATGTTACACGATCACAGACCCATCAGGCAATTCGTCAAGTTGTTGCTTTGATGTAGTTGTTGCAGATTGTGAAGACCCAATGATAACGTGTAGTGATGAGATAGATGTAGCATGTGGAGAGGAAGATCTTACTACTTGGTTTAATAGTATCGCAGCTACTGCAAATGATAATTGTGATGCTAATGCTGACTTGACAATAGATACATTACTACTCACAGACTTCAGTAGTTGTGGGACTACGTTTGAGAGAGTATACCAATACACTGTAACAGATAAAGCTGGAAATTCTTCTAACTGTATCGCAACTTATGAAACTGATGATACAGAATCACCAATTATTTCGGTTGCCTCAGATCTGATTTTAGAATGTGACGGTACTAATCAAAGTACTGCATTACAAGCATGGCTAAATAATAACGGAGGAGCAACATTCACGAGTGATAATTGTAGTGAAGGAGTAGTGTGGACAAATAATTTTGTTGGAGATCTAAGTGATGACTGCGGAGCGACAGGCGAAATTGAAGTAACATTTACAGCTACAGATGACTGTAATAATTTCAGTACTGTTACTGCTATATTTAGAATAATAGATACAGTTGCACCAGTAATTATATGTCCAGATGATGTGGTTATAGAATGTAGTAATGATTTAACTGATGCTATTATCAGTAGTTGGTTGTCTAATAGCTCAGCTATAGATGACTGCGAAGGAGCAGTTAGTGTTACAAATAATTATAGTGAAGATGGTTATGATGTTGGTTGTGGTAATACTGGTAATCAGTTGGTTACTTGGACTACAGTAGATGCATGTGGTAATACAGAGACTTGTGATGCAACAGTAACTATCACAGATAATACTCCTCCTAGTATTGATAGAGAAGCAACTGACCTTGTGTTAGAATGCGCTGATCCATTAAATGCAATATTGATTGCAGGGTGGGAAGAGAATCAAGGAGGAGCATTAGCATCTGATGGATGTAGTGAACCATTAACTTGGGTGTTTACTACATTACCATCTATTAGTAGTTGTGGTAATACAGGTAGTACTACATATGTTTTCACAGTTACCGATGACTGTGGCAATAGTACTACAACCTCAGCACAGGTTATCATAGAAGATACTACAACTCCAATATTAGTAATGCCTGAAGATCAATTAGAGGAGTGCGAAGAAATCCAAGTTGACTTAGCTACATGGCAAGCAGAGGCGACAGCTTCTGACGAGTGTGGAGATGTTACACTCGATGTAATATTGTTCAACACGATAAGTGGATGTGGTGATGGAGATGTCGAAGTTTATCAGTTTACTGCAACTGATGCTTGTGGTAATATTACACAAGGCTTTGCAGAATATGGTATTGATGATAGAACGAAACCTGTAATTACAGCAGAAGCAGAAGATATAGTTATAGCATGTGATGGTTTTGATTATCAGTTCGAGATACTACAATGGTTAAATGACAATGGAGGAGCAAGAGCAAACGATGGCTGTGGAGAATTAGAATGGTCTAATGATTATGGAGCGATTGGCGATGGCTGTGGAGGTACTGGAGAAGTATTGATTACGTTCACCGCTACTGATCCATGTGGCAATAGTAGTTCAACTGCGGCACTGATTATCATTGTAGATGATGAAGCACCAGAATGGGAAATTCTACCTCAAGATTTAGAAATAGCATGCGATGGTTCTGATGATCCGAAAGGTCAAATAGATAGTTGGTTGGCAGGTGCAGGAGGCGCTGACGTAGAAGATAACTGTAGTTTAGTTGTATTCGCTCATGACTATGAAGACATAGATCTAGAGTGCAACCAACAAGGTGCAGTACTGGTGACTTTCACTGCTACTGATGCTTGTGGTAATACGACATCAGCTACAGCAAACTTAAGCATAACAGATGAAGTTCCTCCAGTAATCACATCCCCTGCTAAGGATGAGACCGTCGAATGTGATGGTGAAGGTAATATTGCACAACTACAAGCGTGGCTAGATAACAATGGAGGTGCAACATCAGAAGATGCATGCGGAGCCATAACTTGGAACACGCCTGTATTGATGGAAACTAATCCAGCATGCGGCGGTACGTTGAGTCATACTTATATGTTTACTAGTACTGACCCTTGTGGAAATGTATCAAACAATACTATCGCTACATTCCATATTGTAGATGAGACAGTTCCATTCTTTGTGCTCAGTCCAGAAAACCTTACAGTAGAATGCGATGGTGCAGGAAATGAAGGACAATTACAAACTTGGTTAGATGCAAATGCACAAGCAACTGCAGATGATATCTGTAGTGCGCCAATAACTTGGGCATATGATCTAGTGAAGAGTGAGACAACATGTGATAATACAACAGAACAAGTCTTCAGATTTACTATTACTGATGATTGTGGTAATCAATCAGTAGCGCAAGCTACTTTCATAATAGAAGATACGACCTCACCAGAGATAGTAGCAGGAGAAGATATGAATATGGAAGAATGTGAATCCAGTATAACGGGTAATTTCCCAGACTTTGATTTCTGGTTATCTGATAATGCAGGTGCGACTGTAAGTGACATCTGTGGAACTACACAATGGTCGAATGATTATAATCCGAATAACTGGGTTGTGACATGCGGTGACACACGATATGTAGATGTGACCTTCACGGCAACAGATGGGTGTGGCAATGCTTCTAGTACAACTCACAGGTTCGGAGTCGGGGATGTAACTCCACCTACATTTACAAACTGCCCTAGGCCACCAGTAGTTGCAGACGCGCCTGCAGGGTGGTGTTCTGCTTTTGTCAATTTTGCTCCTATGGATGCTGGAGATAATTGCCAAGGAGAAGTTGTGATCAATCAGATAGATGAGACAGGATATATTTCTGGAGATTTATTCCCAGTGGGACTCACAATATTGATTTACGAAGCTGTAGATGCTTGTGGTAATTCTACAATCTGTGAACTAAAAGTTGTGGTTAATGATTTCCATACGCCACCTACTATAAGTTGTCCAGAAGATGTAGTGGTAGAAAATGACTTTAATATGTGCGGTGCGGTAGTAAATAATATTCCACCGTCTTACGAAGATAACTGCCCAGACAATGCGTCAATAGTTTATGAAGCGATTGATATGGATGGTCAGGTAGTTGCATGCGGATTTGATGATGCTAGTGGAGTTAAGTTCCCAGAAGGTATGACAACTGTAAATTATTCAATTGTTGATCAACCGATCTTGTTAATCACTGAGATTATACAGGATAACGATACTACTGGAGTGGAGATTACAAACTTTGGTCCTGCTTCTTATGATATCAGTTGTCTTATCATTGGTAGAGAAGGAATAGGTATAGAAACTTATGATGTTCCTAATGGGGTAGTTTTAGCGCCTGGTCAAACCTACACTCAAGCATTCTCTAATATTGGATCTGGTACTGCTGCAGGTTATTATATCTCGTTCTTAGATAGATATATTGATGGCGTTTCTATCAACGGGCACTTTAGTTCAAGTTATATGTTTATGGGAAGTATAAGTGGAGAGGATATTTATAGATTATCTGTTTGTGATCATGATACAGGTGCAGACTTTATAGATGCATCATTACTTTATCCTAGCACTTATGGATCGCTTAATGTCGGTATGCCAATAATGGTAGATAACGGTACTGTTGTAGGCTTACAAGGAACGGCACCTAGTACAGCAAGTTGCAGTTTTAAAATCACAGTATTAGAAAACCAAGTTCCTCAATGTGCACAACATGATAGTACTACTTATCTCGCTACTTATCCGATTGAGTTAGCAGTTGATGAATGTACTGCGGTAGAGTTTGTTGTAAATAATGGTGCAGTTGTCTCAGATGTTAATTTATATAACATCATCGGAGATATTGATGATGCTAGTACTTTAAGTTTCCATCTTAGAAGCCCACAGGGTACGACTATTGATTTGGTTTACGATGCGTGTCAAGGTACATCAGGCTTCGAAATAGGTTTTGACGAAACCCAATCACTTACTCTTGATAAGCTTTTATGTAACCCACTAGGATTAGGAGATGTTTACATTCCTAAAGAAAGTTTAAAATCATTTTTTGCGGAGAACCCGATGGGTGTATGGACATTGTTTATTTGTAATGATGGTGCAACGGCAGGTAGTATAAGTAATGCAGAGTTAGAGATATTAACGATAGAGACTTATGCACAAGCAGATACGATGTTATCAAACGATACAGGTTTTTGTGGAGCAGAATTTACATGGACACATCCAATATTCTTTGACAATTGTTGTGAAGGAAATATTACAGTAGACTACTTAACCGATGAAGGAATCAGTACACCACAGAGTGGGGGTGTCAATCCTGGGCATTCAGTTACTCAATATTTTGAGGTAGGTACCACTACTGTTCTTTATACCCTCAAAGATGCTGAGGGTAATGAGTCCATGTGTAGTTTTGATGTCGTTGTCAAGGATGATGAAAATCCAATTATTCCTGCTGGAGCATGCCAAGACATTGTCATCCAACTAGCTGAGCAAGAGTGTCAAGCTGACATTTCACTATTGTTACCATCCGCACTAATATCTGATAACTGTGGTGGACAGATGCTTGCATCGCTTGATCAACCAGACTTTTACTTATTATCACCAGGTGAGCACTTTGTCACATTGGTATATGGTGATGGGCCTGGCAATGAAAGTGAATGTACTATGAAAGTAACCGTATTAGCAGTCGATAGTCCTTCTAATTCATTAACATGTAATGGACAGATTAACCTTTCTCTTGGTGCAGACTGTATGACAGAGATCACCGCTGGCATGATGCTTCCTGCCGCTAACAAATGTTTAGATGATTACTGTGTGACAGTGCAAGATGAATTAGGAAATATAGTTGCAGATAACATGGTAGGTGTAGAGCATATTGGCCAGAATCTTACTGTTACAGTTTGTGAAAGTTGTGATGATGGAGCTAACTGTTGTTGGGGTAATGTTTTGGTAGAGTATAAAGCAATACCAGAGTTTGATTGTCCTGCAGATACGATTATTACTTGTAACCAAAATATTCATCCTGATAGTATTGGTTTCCCTACGTTCACTACATGTGTGCAAGGTGAAGTGATTATGAATTTTGATGATGAATTTATAAGATTTGATAATTGTGCTGACACACTAGCTCAGATAAATCGATCATGGACGATCATCTATAATGAAGGTCAGCAGTTAGATTGTGAGCAGACACTTTACATCGAAGGCTTTGAATTGGATGACATCATATTCCCAGCTGATATGGAAGTTGATAATGGACTTAACTGTGATGATGTGACAGAGAATCCTCTGATGACACATCCTGATAGTTTAGGATATCCTAGTATCAATGGTGTAAGTATCAAGGAGACTGGTGAAGGATTATGCATGCACTCATGGAACTGGGAAGATCAGATATTATATCACTGTAAAGGAAGTTATGAGATTCTTCGTAAGTGGTCTATCAGAAATATGTGTAATCCGATTAACACACATCCAGTAATTGTAGATGAAAATGGAATGATAGTAGCGGCGGAAGTAAACCCAATGGTACATTATCAAGTGATCAAAGTAATCGATACACAAGGGCCAGAGTTCGCATCATGTCCTAAGGATATTACGATTAGCACACGACCAGGCACTTGTTTCGGTAGGTTCGATCTTAAGTCATACCTCCCTGAGATTACTGACCTATGTGGTGAGATTAAGGAATTATTTGTATCAGTCGATGGCGGGGCAGTAATTATTAATAGTGATGACATCTATGATCAGACACTTGAATACCTAGAATGTGGCGTGCATACGGTTACGATCAAAGCGAGAGATTGGTGTAGCAATACTAGTGAATGCTCATTTGATATTACAGTAGAGGATCGAGTGACACCGACCATGATATGTGAAAGTGATCTTCTAATCGCGATTACGGATGGTGGTGATACACATATCCCAGCTGAGACATTTAATGATGGGTCTTATGATAACTGCGGACCGATTAAGCTAGAAGCATATAGGATGGAGACCTTCTGTGATTCTACTGATCTAATGCCAGGAGAATTTGTATCGTTCTGTTGTGCAGATGCGGGTCAAGTTAATATGGTAGTGCTTAGAGCTTGGGAAGACAGTAACAAGGATAATATTATCGGAAGCGAAGGAGACTCATACGGAGAGTGTATGGTGCGCGTAGAGATATCAGATAAGATACCTCCAAGGATAGTATGCCCAACAGATATTACACTTAACTGTGAGCAAGACTATGAAGACCTCACTTTGACAGGAAGTGCTGAGATTATAAGTAACTGTTCGGACCAAATTGCAGTGTACGAAGATCAAGATATCCAAGTCAATAATTGTGGTATCGGTGCATTTGTAAGGAAGTGGAGTGTTGAAGGGTTTAGCAATTCAGTAAGTTGCTTACAAACTATCAACTTAGAATTTACAGGATCGTTTGATGGAGATAGTATTGTGTGGCCAGAAGAAATTACTGTTAACTGCTTGGATGATATCCCAGACTTTAGTGCTGAGATACTTGGCAAAGGAGCTTGTGATCTAGTAGGTGTTAATCTAGTATCTGATACTTTTGATATCGATGATGATGCTTGTTTCAAGATATTTAATTCTTGGAAAGTTATTAACTGGTGTACTTATGATGCTGACGCAGAAGATCCAGAAGGAATCTGGCAGTATACTCAAGTGGTGAAGGTAGTAGATGATACGCCACCAGTGATTACAAGTTGTCAGGATCTTACATTCCCGATTGTGAATGCTAATTGTGAACAATCAGAAGTGATCTTATCAGCAGCAGCGACGGATAACTCTTGTAGTTCTGCACAGCGAATGACATGGAATTACTCACTAGACCTAGACAGCGATGGCGTCATAGATTCTACAGGTACTAAATCTGGTGCTAATATCTTAGTGGAGATTTATAATGTAAAAGTGGGTAACCATAGAATTATATGGCAAGTTAGAGATGGATGTAATAATACTGCAACGTGCACTCAGCAATTCCTAGTAGAAGATGGTAAGGCTCCTGGGCCATATTGCTTGTCAGGCTTAACCACTAGCTTAGATAAGGATACTGGTACAGCAGAGATATGGGCAAAAGATTTTGATAATGGAAGTGCCGATGACTGCTTCAGTTTGAGTGAATTAGAATTCTCATTCTCAGGTAGTGAAATAGTGTCTAACAGAACATTTACATGTGATGACCTTCAGGGCAATACAACAGCGAGTATCGATTTAGAAGTATGGATTTGGGATCCTGCAGGTAACAGAGATTTCTGTAGTACGAGTATCCAGGTGACAGATAATACGGATGCTTGTGATCAGAGTGTAGGTAATGGATTGATGGCAGACATAGCTGGTAATATTGCAACTCCTAGTGGTGTAGTAATCCAAGATGTAGAAGTATATCTAAGTGGTGCTATTGCAGGAGTGACTGAGGTAGATGTGACTGATGGTAATGGTCATTATATGTTTGATGACAATGAGATGTATAAAAACTACAGGATTCTTCCTCAGAAGAATAAAGATCATCGTGAAGGGTTGACGACTGTTGATTTGGTATTGGTGCAAAGACACATCTTAGGTATGAAATTGATCACAGATCCATATCTTAAGATTGCAGCTGATATTAATAATGATGGTAAGATAAGTGCGACGGATCTTATAGCATTGAGAAATGTAATTATGGGAGTAAAAGATGAGTTCCCTAACAATAGCTCATGGAGATTTATTGATGCAAAGTATGTGATGGATCTAAGTGATATCTATAATTTCCCAGAGAGAATAAACCTGGATAATATAGAGCAAGATTTCATGGATAATGATTTCTTAGGAGTCAAAATAGGAGACATCAATGACAGCTATACTAGCTTACAAAGTAATGATGGTATAGCTTCAAGATCTAGAGGCTCTATTCCATGGAGCTATGAGCATGAAAGTATTGCAGAAGAGGGCTTAAGCAGTTACAGTATTAGCTTAGATGAGGCGTATGAACTTAGTGCTTTCCAAGTTGCTATCAATATTGGTGACCAAGAGTTTGTTGGATTTGAACAAGGGTTTGCGAATATTGAAGCAGGGAACTATCACATATCAAGCTTAGGTAGTGAAACCGTAGTTACAATCAGTTGGGATAGTAAAGAGCTTAGTAGTTATGAAGCTGGTAGTCTATTGTTTGGAATAAAAACTAAGTCACTAAGTGAGGATCCTCTTAAGCTTAAACTACAAGAGGCTAAGACATTTGCCAACGAAGCTTATATAGGTTTTGAACTAGAAGAAAGAGATATCATATTAAGTGCTCAAGAAGAAGTAGAACCGTTTATGGTACTACATCAGAATGAACCTAATCCTTTTGTAGATGAGACAACTATCAGTTTTGAGTTACCTGCGAAGGAGGAAGCGACGATAAGTATTTTTGATATAACTGGACAGCTGGTTTACTCAGAGCAAATAGATGCAAAAGCAGGTATGAATGTTTACAAAGTAAACAAGAACATGCTAACAAGCTCTAATGTCTATATCTACAAAGTGCGCACAGAGAAATACAGCGCACAGAAATCTATGATTACTATTAATAACTAGTAATATACTTACACAGCCCTCGACCAAAGCGTCGGGGGTTTCTTGTTTTTGCCTATCACTTGTCCGTAAGATTTACTTATCTTAATTACTCACATTCAATTTAGATATGAGTACAATCAAGTCATTTGTAATTTTATGTTTTGCGACTCTTCTGTTGTTTTGTCATTGTAGTTCTACGAAAGACCTTGGTTCTAAAGTAAGTCAGGTAGATTCAGCAGATCCTTGGCGAGACTTATTTGATAGTAATGATTTAGAAGGTTGGACCGTAAAAGTTCATCATTACGAACCAGGAGTTAATTACGCAAATACTTTTAGAGCAGAAGATGGTATTATCAAGGTAAGATATGATAAGTACGAAGGTGAATTTAATGATCGATTTGCACACTTATATTACGACACCCCACTTTCGTATTACCATCTAAGTATGGAATACAGATTCGTAGGAGAGAT
>CALFUQ010000133.1 GCA_937929885.1 uncultured Saprospiraceae bacterium | reverse complement strand
GTAACTTATTCATTATTATACCCTAATTGTCTTAATTTCGCCCGATATGAAGGATTTAATTGATCAAAAAATAAATGTTAGTAGTGAAATAGGACCCTTACAAAGGGTAATAGTACATAAGCCAGATGACGGGATCTCTAGGATTTCTCCCAAGAGAGCTGAGGAGTTGCTTTTTGATGATATCGTACATCTGCCTCTCATGCAACGTGAGCATGCTATTTTCACAAAAGTACTTAGAGCATTTATAGCTGATGAAGCGGTTATGGATACGTCTCAATTGATTGAAGAATCGCTAGAGAGTGACCATGATAAACGCACAGATCTTATCGCACAGATCTTAGAATATGAAGAGCAGCCGTTGACTTATATGTCCCGATTTTTGGATATGCCTAATGAGACGCTTGCTCAGGTATTAATCACTGGCTATCATGAGGAGTCTGACCACATCTATTTTGATCCTATCCCTAACTTTATATTTACTAGGGATATAGCTGTAGTAGTAAATGGCCATGTAATCATTACTAAAGCCGCAAAGGAAGCTAGGTTTAGAGAAAACATATTAACTAGATACATCTTCCAAACGCACGATCACTTTAAACATCTCAGCGAACAAAATGGTATTATTAATATAAATGATATAGATAATTTTCCTAGATCTAAAAAAGGAGAATCAGTCTCGATTGAAGGCGGTGATATTATGATCCTAAATAAAGACTACCTCGTGATCGGTTGTAGCGAGCGGACCACCGAGCATGCTTTTGAGAGTATAAAACAATATCTGTTTGATCGTAAAATTATCTCTAATTGTGTCAAAGTAAATATCCCATCAGATCGATCATTTATGCATCTTGATACACTATGCACGATGATTGACACAGATGTATTCGCGTGTTACAAACCGATTATATATGACGGCATGAGTTCTAATGTAGAGGTACATTCAATAGATGGTTCGATCAATAAATACAGTTCAACAAAAGATTTTCTGAGAGCAGAAATTAATAAGGATATGAAATTCATTTTCTCCGGAAATGGTGAATCACCTTACCAAGAGCGAGAGCAATGGACTGATGGATGTAACTTAGTTGCTGTCAAGCCTGGTGTAGCTATCACCTATGATCGCAATTTAAAAACTGATATCGCCTTCGAAGAAAATGGTTTTAATATATTGACAGCAGAAGAATTATTTAATCGTAGTGCGATCGATAAAAATTTTGCTCAGGAATTAGAAAGAACAATCATAACCATACCTTCTGCAGAGTTATCTAGAGCACGTGGAGGATCCCATTGTATGACTTGCCCTATAATGCGATCAGAAATTTAAAGATGTACAAACACGAAACCAAAGTAAGAGTAAGATATGGAGAAACAGACCAGATGGGCTATCTCTACTATGGCAACTATGCATTGTATTATGAAGTAGGCAGAGCAGAAGCTATAAGAGACCTCGGCATAACATATAGAGATTTAGAAGAAGTGCACTTTGTAAAAATGCCCGTACTGTATCTTGAAAGTAAATTCTTAGCACCTGCGCATTATGATGAAGAGATCACAGTGGAGACAAGTATAACGGAACTACCAACCAAGATGATTCGATTTGATCATAAGGTATATAACCCTAGTGGAAAATTACTCAATAAAGGAGTAGTTAAACTTTTCTTTGTAGATATGAAAACTAATAAGCGAGTATCTACGCCCCCATATGTAGGAGATAAAATAGCCCCATATTTTGAGTAAACGCTGGAGTATATCAACGGTTATAGCGGAGTTGCCGATAATAGAGCAGATACTTAATTGGTCTAAAAGGCATGCATTCCCAGGGTTCGATGATGTGCCTATTTACTATGTTATTAGATTCGTTCTTCAAGAAGCTAGAAAAGACAACATAACTACTCGTGCTAGTGCGGTTGCATTTAATTTTTTTCTTTCGTTGTTTCCTCTGATGATATTCTTATTACCTCTCCTTGCTCAGACCAGTGCTGCGGAAAATTATCTCGGTGTTTTTAGAGAATCAATTCAAGGCGTGATTCCTAGTAGTGCTGAGAACTACATCTTTGAATTGATTAAAGGAATTCAGAATGAGGGAAGCTTGACATTGCTTGGGTTAGGTTTTTTCTTAGCCATTTTTTTCTCTTCTATTGGAATGGATACACTAATGTCAGGATTTGATAAATCTTATGATACAACCTTTAAAAAACGATCCTATTTAAGACAGCGCTTTATCGCAGTTCTGCTTACACTCTTATTGTCCACATTGGTAGTAGCCTCCGTAGTTTTAATAATCCTTGGTAATCAGTTTCTAGGACATATATTCGATCTGATAGGAATGGAAGGTAGCCCTGATTTATTGAAGGTCATACTAAGGTGGTTGATTGTTCTTTTACTTTTTTATAGTGTGATTGCAGTCATTTATCGCTATGGACCAGCAATGAGGCGACGTGTTAAGTTTTTTAGCCCTGGCGCAACACTTGCGACTGTTCTATCTATTATCACATCTGTTGGCTTTTCCTATTTTGTAAATGCGTTCGGTAGATACAACGAGATATATGGTTCTATTGGAGCATTGATAGTGATGTTAATCTGGATTCAGCTTAATTCGTTTATCATGATAGTAGGTTTTGAGCTTAATGCGAGTATAGCTGTTAATCGGGATCTTAGAGCACTTAAGGAAGATTAAGTAAGCCGTGACTAACTATTAGTGCTAATTAAAAAAAACTGAAAACCCCTGACATACCCTTGTCACAAGCCCTATCTACTTTTATATTATCAAATAAAAGTCAAAAGTAATGAGCAAATTATTGGTTAAAACAGATCCAAAAGTAGATACCATCTTTGAAAACTATCCTGATTTTGTAAAAGACAAAATGCAATTTCTAAGAGAGTTGGTTCTTGAAACTGCAAAAGATATCAAGGAAATTGAGAGCCTTGAGGAAACGCTTAAATGGGGAGAGCCTAGCTTCCTGACTAAGCAAGGAAGTACCTTGAGGATGGATTGGAAAAAGAAAACTCCAGATCAATATGCTATGTACTTTAAATGCACAAGCAAATTGGTAGAAACATTTAAATTAGTATTTGATTCTACTTTTCAGTTTGAAGGTAAAAGAGCAATTGTATTTCAACTTGATGATACAGTACCTGTAGATGAATTAAAACAATGCATTAAAGCAACCTTACTATATCATCAAGTTAAAAAGGATATGACATTGGGAATTTAGATTCTAAGTAGTTAATATCAATAATCAAAATAAATATTATGTCTAAAATTCCTCCTTTTCATGTAGCCGTTCCTGTACACGACGTGCAATTAGCTAGAGCATTTTATAGAGATGTGTTGGGCTGCCCAGAAGGCAGGTCTGATGAGAAGTGGGTAGATTTTGACCTTTATGGACATCAATGGGTCATCCATTACAAACCTAAAGAAGAAGGTGTAGAACTGCACTCTAATGAAGTAGATGGTCATAACGTACCTGTCCCACATTACGGTGTTGTCTTAGAGTGGGATCAGTGGGAGGAGCTATCAGCCAAGCTAAAAGCTAGAGGAACAAAATTCGTTATTGAGCCTTACATAAGATTCGAAGGACAACCAGGAGAACAGGCTACAATGTTCTTTTTGGATCCTTGTGGCAATGCCTTAGAGTTCAAAGCTTTCAAGGATATCACACAACTTTTTGCAAAGTAGCTGTCACTCTTAGTCTATTTAGTATAAATATTTTTTAAAAAGAAACAAGGTGAAAATCCTTGTTTTATGGTGGTTCTAGCACTGTAGTTAGACATTTATCAATAAACATTCGCTTTTGTTGTCAAATATTTAACACAAAAAAAGTGACCGATAGGGGTTACTCCAGTATTTAGCATCTTCTTATCGTGTGAATGGATAGGGATATCCAAATTTTTATAAATACTAAATTAAAAGGTGTGACGAATATTTTAAAAACAGCTAGCTTGATAGTTACGATTTTAACCCTAGGGGTTACGATTGGGTATTCAAGCAATGATTTGCCTACTACAGAATCAGCATATTCTTATCTTATAAAGAATAATGAAGTAGCATTCTCAGTGCAAAGTATCGAAGATGAAAACCAATTTATCAACACTACTTTCAGCACAAAAAACAAAACAATCTTTCTAGAAACAGAAAAAGAAATTTCATTCATCCAAGTCTTAAATGACAAAGGAGAATTAGAATATCAACTACCAATAGCAGCGAGTAAACTGCATATAGATATGAATGATTTTACCTCTGGCGTATACGCTTTAAATATATTACTAGAAGGTAATGATGAGTATATATCAACAGAACTAGAAAAGAACTTTTAAGAGCTCTTCCAAAAAACAACTCCCAAAAACCTTTAAGAGCAAATTCTAAAAGCAACTCCCAAAAAACTTTATAAGAACTCTTCTAAACGGTTAAAGAAGGTATAGGTCTAAAAACTTATACCTTCTTTTTATTTCCCCCATCTGTAAGTATCGACCTCTACTCCAGCTAAATCCAGTACTCGATCTACAACAGTATCAACCACTTCATCAATAGTCTCAGGGTTACTATAAAATGAAGGCGTAGCAGGACATATAACCCCCCCAGCCTCAGTTATCGTAGTCATATTTCTAAGATGGATAAGACTATAGGGTGCCTCACGAGGAACAAGAATAAGTTTTCTGTTCTCTTTAAAGATTACATCAGCTGCTCTGGTCATTAGATCATCAGAGATCCCATTTGCTATCCTCCCTATCAACCCCATAGAACTAGGACATATAATCATAGTCATATACTTAGCCGAGCCAGAAGCAAATGGTGCATTAAAATCATCCTTAGCATAGAAAGTCCCGGAGTATAAGCTTTTGTCAAACTTTCCATTCTCAAGCTCCCAGTTAATCATCGCATTCTTAGACATAACAACACCTAATTCTACTTCATCAACTTGAGAAAGCTTCTCTAACATTCGCTTAGCGTAAATAGACCCGCTAGCTCCTCCTATACCTAAAACTATTTTATGCTTACTTGCCATACTTTAAAAACAAAATTAATCGAGAATTGATGTGAATGCTAACACTTTAATCTCATTTAGTTTAATTACTAATGAAGTTATAAGATTTCTGCCACTACGAAAATACTGCCACAGACAACTATAGTATCCGCTGGATTTGCTAAACTTTTTGCGCTCCTCAATGCACCTTTCACACTCTTGAAGTCCCTTCCTGCCAGATTATAACTAGCTGCTTGCGACTTAAGATCTTTACTTGATAATGCCCTAGGAATTTTTGCTTGACAAAAGTAATAGGAAGCTTTTTTAGGGAAGAGATCTAAGACCTTGTCTAGAGGTTTATCTTTTACAAATCCAAAAATAAAATGTAGCTTTTTGGCTTCGCTAAATTTCAACAGTTGGTTGATTAGTAGAGATACTCCTCCTTCGTTATGAGCGCTGTCTGCAATTGTAAGCGGCTTTTGGTTAATAACATGCCATCTGCCGATGTAATTACTTACACTCCTGAAATTTTTAATACCATAGCTGAGTGTTTTTTGTGAAATATGTTTGCCCAACTTTTCTAGGTTCCATATCGATACTGCAGCTCTTACTGTCCTTGCGTTTAGTTTTAAGTACGGATTTGAAAGAGGGCCTTTACCCAAATCACTTTTTTTGAGAGGGCT